>NZ_CAHJXA010000166.1 GCF_903644135.1 Sphingomonas bacterium
GCCAGAGGCGGCGCAGCAGGTTGGCGGCGACGCTGCGGCGGTACGAGGCCGAGCCGCGCAGGTCGTCGCGGGGACAGTAGTCGTCGGCCAACGCAAGGGCCGCGACCTCGATGCCGGCCTCGCTCCACGCATGGCCGACCAGCGCCCGCTCGCAGCCGCGCGCGCGTGCCGGCGTGCCCGCCATGCCGCCGAACGCGACGCGAGCGGCCGTCACCTTGCCCTGCTCGATCGTGATCGCGAACGCGCCGCACACCGCGGAGATGTCGCTGTCGAACCGCTTGGACAGCTTGGCGATGCTGACCAGCGTCGCAGCGGCGGGGCGGGGGATGTGGACGGCTTCGACGAACTCGCCGGGCGCGCGGTCCTGCTCGCCATAGGCGAGGAAGTAGTCCTCCAGCGCGATCGTCCGCCGCACGTCGCCCCGCCGCAGCGTCAGCGTCGCACCCAGCGCGATCAGCGCCGGCGGCATGTCGCCGATCGGCGAGCCGTTGGCGATGTTGCCGCCGATCGTGCCGGCGTTGCGGACCTGCTGGCCGCCGATCCGCCGCACCAGCTTGCCAAGCTGCGGATGCATCCGCGCCAACGCCGCGTGCGCATCGGCATAGCGCACGCCGGCACCCAGCGTCAGGCCGTCGCTCGTATCCTCGATCGTCGCCAGCTCGGCGATGTTGCCGACGAAGACGACGGTGCCGAGCGAGCGCAGACCCTTCGTCACCCACAGCCCGACATCGGTGCCGCCGGCGACGATCCGCGCATCGGGATGGTCCAGCAACAGCGCCGCCAGCTCGTCACCGGTTGCGGGTGCGTGCCAACCCTCGCCCGTACCCCGGCGCATTGCCCGCAGGCTCGCCAGCGTCGCCCCGTCATCGCGCGCGCCGGCCGGGACCGCCGCGGCGGCGGCGAGGATCGGGCCATAGCCGGTACAGCGGCACAGATTGCCGGCCAGCACGTCGCCGACGCCCGCGTCGCTGCCGCTCGCGCCGATGCTGCGGCCATAGAGCGACATGACGATGCCGGGCGTGCAGAAGCCGCATTGCGAGCCGTGATGCTCCACCATCGCGCGCTGCACCGGGTGGTCGCCGCCCAGGCTCTCGACCGTCATCAGCGCCTTGCCGTCGAGCATCGGGGCGAACAGGATGCAGGCGTTGACCGCGCGCCAGGCAACGCCCTCGCCGCGCACCTCGCCGAGCAGCACCGTGCAGGCCCCGCAATCGCCCTCGGCGCAGCCCTCCTTGGTGCCGGTGCGGCGCAGGCGATAGCGGATCAGGTCGAGGGCGGTGTCCTCGGCCGCCGCTTCGACCTCCACCACCTCGCCGTCGAGCAGGAAGCAGATCATCTCAGCTGCCCCGGTAGGTCGAATAGGCGAAGGGCGAGACGAGCAGCGGCACATGATAATGGCCGTCCGCCTCGGCGACCCCGAAGGCGATCGTCACCGTGTCGAGGAACGGCGGCTCGGGCAGCGCGACGCCCGCCGCGCGGAAATAGGCGGCGACGTCGAAGGCCAGGCTGTAGCGGCCCGGCGACAGGGTGCGATCCCCGGTCAGCGCCGGGCAGCGGCCGTCCGCATCGGTGACACCGCTCGCCAGCACCCAGTCACCCGCCGCCAGCCGCACCGCCATGCCGGCGGCGGGGCAGCCATGCGCGGTATCGAGGACGTGGGTGGACAGGCTGGTCATGCCGCCGCCTCGGTCAATGGCGGCGACCAGCGGCCGCTGAACTCGACCTCGTCATAGGCCTCGTAATCGGCAAGGATCGCCGCCTCGTCGCTGCGGAACAGCGCGTCGGCAACACCGCGGGCAAGGCGGGGCAGCGCGTATTTCAGCCCGGACAGCGCCGCCGCGGACAGTCCGTGGCTGGCCAGCGCCGAATAGTTGAAGGCATAGAGCCCGGCCAGCCGCGCCTCGTCATCGGCGGTGCGCCCCTGCAGCTCGAACGCCGGGCCAAGATACGGGTGTGCGTCGATCAACGGGTTGGCGATCTGCGACGGCGGCGCATAACGGTCGCGCCAGCGCAGCACTCCTTCGGCAACCCGGGCAAGTTCGGGCCGAAGCGCGGGATCGGTGACGAGGCCGGTCGACAGCACCAGGAAGTCGTAGGTCGCCTCGCCTTTGGGGGTCGTCACGCGCACGCCCGTCGGCGTGTCGGCGACGCTCGTCCAGGGGCTGCCGGTGTGGAGCGCGAAGCCGGGGTGGCGCGCGGCGGCGGCAAACATGTCGCTGGTTGGCGGCTGGCTGCGCGCGAAGAAGCTCGCCATCACCCGATACTTGCCGGCATCGTCCAGCGCCGGATAGCGTGGCATGATCCCGGCGGCCTCCATGAAGCGGATCGGGTTGACGCGGGGCAGCTCGGCGCGGCGGATATGGACGTGCGCGGCGGCGACACCGGCCTCCAGCGCATGGTTGGCATTGTCGAACGCCGACGCGCCGCCGCCCAGGATCGCGATCCGCTTGCCGGCGAGCGCGAGATAGTCGATGTCCTGCGAGGTGTGCGCGTAGCGGTGCGGCGGCAGCGCGTCGCGGATGAAGCCGGGGACATGCCACTCGCCGCCGCCCTGGATGCCGGTCGCCAGCACCACCGCGCGCGCGTCGATCGTGTCGCCGCCGTCGAGATGGAGGCGGTGAGCACCGCCGAGCGGCTCGATCAGCGTCACCTTGGCTCCGTTCCTGACCGGCAGCGCCAGGACGCGGCGATACCAGCGCAGATACGCCATCCAGTCGCGCCGGCCGATCTTCTCCAGCGCCGCCCAGCCCGCGGTGCCACCCTGCGCCTCCCACCAGGCGCGGAAGGTAAGGCTGGGGATGCCGAGATCGATCCCGGTCAGCGCCTTGGGCGTGCGCAGCGTCCGCATCCGCGCATAGGTGTCCCACGGCCCCTCATAGCCGGCCGGGTTCTCGTCGAGCACGAGCAGGTTCGACACCCGCTCGCGTCCGAGTGCGAATGCAGCGCCCAGGCCGCTCTGGCCGCCGCCGACGATCACCACGTCGAGCACGCCTAGCCGGATGCGCGTCCAGTCCGGGCCGGGATGAACGCAGGCCAGATCATGCGCGACGCGCGCTTCGAGGTCGGCGAGGCTCATGCCGGCTGCTCCAGTCGCAGGCGGACGATCTCGCCGATCTGGTCGAGCGCGGCGGCGATCTCCGTATCGCGGTCATGGGCGAGGCGGGCTTGCATCGCGGCGAGGATACCCGCTTTGTCGGTCAGCCGCACGCAGATGATGAAGGGAAAGCCGAACCGCTGGGCATAGGCAGCGTTGAGCGTGTGAAAGCGCTCGAACTCGGCCGGTGTCATGCGGTCCAGCCCCGCCGATGCCTGCTCCGCCGCGCTCGCCTGCGTCAGGCTGCCGTCGATCGCCGCCTTGCCGGCCAGCTCGGGATGGGCGCGGATTAGCGCCAGCCGTTCGTCGGCGCTGGCGGCGTGGACCACGGCCATCAGGTCGGCATGATTGCGCGAGGCGGCGCGCTCCTCGATCCAGGGAGAATGCTCGAACAGCGCGGTCATGCCTGCACCTCCAGCCAGTGTCGCGCGATGTCGATCCGCCGCGCTACCCAGGCGTCGCCGGCTGCCAGGACGTGATCGACGAAGCGCGCCACCGCCAGCGCCCGCCCCGGCCGCCCGGCGATGCGCCCGTGCAGCCCGACCGACATCATCCGCCCGCCCTCCGCGCGTAGTGCATCGAACGTGTCGCGCAGGTAGCGGAAGAACTGCTCGCCCTCGGTGAAGCCGTTCAGCGCGACCATCTTCATGTCGTTGGCGTCCAGACTGTACGGCACCACCAGCTGGCCATGAGCATTGCGATAGGGCAGGTCGTCGGCATAGCTGTCGGCATCGTAGACGAAGCCGCCCTCCTCGGCGACCAGCCGCGCGGTGTTGGGGCTGGTGCGGCCCTGATACCAGCCGAGTGGCCGCTCCCCCGTCAGGCGGGTGTGGACCTCGATCGCGCGGGCGATGTGCTCGCGTTCGGTCGCTTCCGGCACGGCCTGATAGTCGATCCAGCGCCAGCCATGGCTCGCCACCTCCCACTGCGCCGCCAGCATCGCCTCGACGGCAGCCGGGTTCTGCGCCATCGCGCTGGCGACGCCGAAGACGGTGACCGGCACGCCGCGCTCCACGAACAGCCGGTGCAGCCGCCAGAAGCCGGCGCGGCTGCCATATTCGTACAGGCTCTCCATCGCCATCGCTCGCGCGGGATGGCTGGGCGCGCCGACCATGTCGGCCAGGAACGCCTCCGACCCCGTGTCGCCGTAGAGGACGCTGTTCTCCGCGCCTTCCTCATAATTGACGACGATGTTCACCGCGACGCGCGCACCGCCGGGCCAGTGCGGGTCGGGCGGGGTCGCGCCATAGCCGATCAGGTCGCGCTCGCTCATCCGTGCCACGCCGCCATCGCCGCCTTGACTCCCGCGCCCGCGGGCAGCGCCAAGCCTTCGGCGCGCAGCACCGCCTCCAGCGCCGCCAGCGTGTGCAGAATCTTGGCGCGGGTGGCGTTGTAGCCCATCGCGCCGATCCGCCAGATGTGGCCGGCGAGCGGGCCGAAGGCGGTGCCGATCTCGATTTCCCACTCGTCGCGCATCCGGGCGCGGACGCGCTCGCCGTCGATGCCGTCGGGGATGTGGATGCCGGTGACGTTGGTCATCCGGGTGGCATCCGTGCCGAACACGCTCAGCCCCATGGCGCGAATGCCCGCGACGACCGCACGACCCGCTGCCGTATGGCGCGCATACCGCGCTTCCAGCCCCTCGCCCAGCGCCACCCGGGCACATTCGCGCGCGCCGTACAGCATCGTCGTCGCCTCGGTATGATGGTTGAGCCGCCGCTCGCCCCAATAGTCCATCACCATCGCCAGGTCGAAATAGTTGGAGGCGATCCGACGGCCGCCGCTATCGGCGGTGTCGTCGCGGCGCAGGCCCTTCTCGACGTGCCGGCGCGCGGCGATGTGCGCGGCGGCGCGGTCGGAGATCGTGATCGGGGCCGATCCGGAGGGGCCGCCGAGGCATTTCTGCAGCCCGCCCGTGACGATGTCGGCACCCCAGGCGTCGCTCTCGATCGGCATCCCGGCCAGCGTCGCGGTGGCATCGACATACAACAGCGCGCCGGCCGCATGGGCGAGGTCGCCGACCCCGGCGAGCGGCTGCGCCATCGTCGTCGAGGTGTCGCCATGGACGGTGGCGACCACCTGCGGCGCAGTGCGCTGGATCGCGGCGGCAATGGCGGGCAGCGGCACCGTCTCGCCCCAGGGTGCGTCAACCGTCTCCACCCGCGCGCCGATCCGCTCGCCGATCTCCTGCAGCAGCAGCCCGAAGCGGCCGAAGTTCACCACCAGCAGCGTCTCGCCCGGCACCAGCAGCGACACCAAAGACGCCTCGATCGCCGCCCGCGCGGTGCCATCGATCAGAAAGGTCCAGCGGTTCGCCGTGCCGAAGATCGGCCGGTAGAGCGCCATCACCTGCTCCATATAGCCGGTCATCTCGGGGTCGAACTGGCCGAGCAGGTCGGCGGCCATCGCCCGCAGCACGCGCGGATAGGCGTTGACCGGGCCCGGGCCCATCAACAGCCGCTGCGGCGGGTCGATCTCCCCGAACAAGATGGCATCAAGCGGCAAGCGATCCTCCCAACAGGTCGACGAAGCGCAGCATCGCCTGCGCTGCCGCCTCGACATCGGCGGCGTCGACCGCCTCGGCGGGGTTGTGGCTGACCCCGCCGGCACAGCGGATGAACAGCATCGCAGTTGGGCACAAGGCCGCCATCGTCATCGCGTCGTGGCCGGCCCCGCTGGCGAGCCGTCGAACCGGCTGGGCGACCGTGGCGACGGCACGCGACAGGAGGTCGATCATGCGTGGATCGCAGGGGCTGGCGGCAAGGTCCTGGAGCTTCTCGACCGTTGCAGTGACGCCGCGGCGGGTGGCGATCGCCTCGACCTCGGCGAGGATCGCGGCGGCGGTCGCGTCGCGGGCCGGGTGGTCCGGCGCGCGGACGTCGAGGGTGAAATCGGCGCGGCCGGGAATGACGTTGGCGACGCCCGGGCTCGCTTCGATGCGGCCGACGGTGGCGACCACCTCGCCGCCGGTCGCGGCGAGGTGGACAGAGCAGAGCATCAGACCAGTTGCGTGGAAGGCGGGGCTCACGC
>NZ_CAHJXA010000167.1 GCF_903644135.1 Sphingomonas bacterium
CTGCCCGCGCGCCGCCTGCTCGTGTCGACCAGCCCGGCGCCGGGCCGCCGCGTCACGCTCACCCTCGCCTTCACCGGGAGCCGTCCATGATCCTCGCCCTGCTCGCCGCCGCCGGCTTCCAGGCCACGGCGTCGCTCGACCGCGCCGTCGCCGCCTTTACCGGCCACGCGGTCGGCGAGGAGGGGGGCGCGCGCACCCCGGTCGACGCCCGCCTGCGCCTTGCCGCCTGCCCGATGGTGTCGCTGTCGTGGCGGACCGAGGCGCATGACGCGGTCGTCGTCGCCTGTTCCGGCCCCGACTGGCGGCTGTTCGTGCCGGTCGTCCGCATCGCCGGGATCACGCCCGCCGCGACCACCGCGATCGCGCAGGCGGCGGTCGCCAAGGCCGCGCCGGTCATCAAGCGCGGCGACCCGGTGCTGGTCGAGGCGGGCACCGACGGCTTCTCGGTCACGCGCGAGGGCATCGCGATGGGCGACGCCGCCCCCGGCAGCCGCTTCCTCGTCAAGGTCGAGGACGCCAAGGGCCCGGTCCAGGCGGTCGCCACCGTCGATGGCCGCGCGGTGCTGCCGGGCTGGTCGCAATAAATGCTAAAGCTTTTGCCGCCACCGCCGTTTCTCGCTTCGTCAGCAGAGGCAAGGTGCGGGCATGGTGGACTCGATAGCGACCAAGGCGATCACGACCGACACGGCGGTGCCGCGCGTCGCCGCGACCACGAAGGTGGCGGCGGCGACATCGGCGACCAGCCCGACAGTCACGTCCGGCAGCTCGGTCGACATCGCCCAGACCAGCTGTCTCGCCCGATCGATGGCCGCCGCCGCGCCGGTCGACGCCGACCGGGTCGCGACGATCAAGAAGGCGATCGCGGAAGGCCGGTTCCCGCTGGTGCCGGCCACCATCGCCGACCGCATGATCGCGCTCAAGCTGCAGTGGAAGCCCTATGACGACCAGCATGACGAGGCGTGACGCCCTGGTGCGCGTGATCGACGCGCTCCATGCCGAGATCGCCGCGCTGAAGGCGAACGACGTCGCCGCGCTGGAGCGTGCGACCGCCGACAAGCTTGCCGGCATCGACGCCGTCGCGACGCTCGGCACCGGCCCGGCCGGCCCCGACCTGCGCGCGCTGGCCGACGAGGCCAACCGCCTCAACGAGACCTGTCGCATCTATGTCAACCTGATGGCGGCAAATGTCCGCCGCCGCCTGCAAACCCTGACCGGCGATGCCGGCAGCGGCCTGACCGGCGCAGTGGCGCGCGCCTACGCCTGAGATTTGGCACGCCTCTTGCTCCGCATGGGGGCATGAACGTCAATCCGATCACCACCAGCCGCATCCACTCGGCGATCGCCTCCGCGTCCAGCGCCACCGGCGTCGATTTTGACTATCTGCTGGGCCAGGCCAAGCTGGAGAGCGGCCTCAACGCCAGCGCGCGCGCCTCCACCTCCAGCGCGACCGGGCTGTACCAGTTCATCGACCAGAGCTGGCTGTCGGTGGTCAAGAAGCACGGGGCCGAGCACGGGCTGTCCTGGGCCGCCGACGCGATCCAACCGGGCGCGAACGGCAAGCTGACGGTCGCCGACGGCGCGACCAAGCAGGCGATCCTGGGCTTGCGCAACGATCCCAGCGTCGCCTCGATCATGGCTGCGGCGTCCGCGTCGGATAACGGCCAGGCGCTGCAGGGCACGCTGGGCCGTGCGGCGACCGGCACCGACCTCTACATGGCGCATTTCCTGGGGCTGGGCGGCGCGACCAAGTTCCTGACGACCATGCAGGCGAACCCTTCGGCATCAGGCGCGTCGCTGTTTCCCAACGCCGCCGCCGCCAACGGCAACGTCTTCTACGCCAGCGACGGCAGCGCGCGGTCGCTGTCCGACATCTACAGCCGCTTCGCCGCCAAGCTCGGCAGCGCCGCGTCCGCTACCGGTGGCGTACCGAGCGCCGGCTATCGATACGCCTCGCAGGCGCTCGACACCGGCGACGGCGCAACCGTCGTCACCGGCAATGGCGAGAGCGCCACCACCGCGCTCGCCTGGGCGCGCGGCATGACCGGGCAATCAGCGGCGCAGACCAACGTCGCCAGCCTGTTCAGGCCGACCCCCGATACCGCGCGGCTCGCCTATATGATGCTCGCGAGCATGGGGGCATAGCCGCGTGAGCCGCTTCCTGCCGACCGCCCGCGGGGCCGCCTTGCCGCTCGCCATCCTGGTGCTGGTGCTGGTGATGGTCGTGCCCATCCCCAAGCAGCTGCTCGACATCTTCTTCATCGCCAACATCGCGATCAGCCTCGCGGTGCTGATGGTCGCGCTCAACGCGCAGAAGCCGCTCGACTTCTCCGCCTTTCCGACTGTGCTGCTGTTCGCGACGCTGTTCCGGCTCGGCCTCAACGTCGCCTCGACCCGCGTCGTGCTGGTGCATGGCCACGAAGGTGGCGCGGCGGCGGGGCATGTCATCGAGGCGTTCGGCAACTTCCTGATCGGCGGCGATTACGTCGTCGGCATCTTCGTCTTCGCGATCCTGATGATCATCAACCTGATCGTCGTCACCAAGGGCGCGGGGCGCGTGTCGGAAGTGTCGGCGCGCTTCACCCTCGACGCGCTGCCGGGCAAGCAGATGGCGATCGACGCCGACCTCAACGCCGGCCTGATCACTCCCGCCGAGGCCAAGGCGCGCCGCATCGAGGTGTCGACCGAGGCGGATTTCTACGGCTCGATGGACGGTTCGTCCAAGTTCGTGAAGGGTGATGCCATCGCCGCGCTGATGATCCTCGCCGCCAACGTCATCGGCGGCCTGATCCTGGGGCCGGTCAGCCACGGCCTCAGCATCGCCGACGCCGCGCACAACTACCTCCTGCTGGCGATCGGCGACGCGCTGGTCGCGCAGCTGCCGTCGTTGATGCTCTCGATCGCCGCCGCCGCGATCGTCACCCGCGTCAACTCGGAGCAGGACCTCGCCGGCCAGATCGGCGGCCAGTTCGGCGCGTCGCGCACCTGGATCCCGGTCGCCGCCATCCTCGGCCTGCTCGGTGTGCTGCCGGGTATGCCGCACCTCGTCATACTGTCGGCCGCCGCCATCGCCGGCTTCGCCGCATGGAAGCTGCGCGTCATCGAGAAGCGGCCGGCGGTGGTCGAGGAGCAGCCGGTCGAGGCCGTCGACCCGTCCAAGATCGGCTGGGACGAGGTGACCGACGCGATGCAGGTCAACATCGACATCGGCTATGGCCTGGTGCCGCTGGTCGACGAGCGGAAAGGCGCGCCGCTGATGGGACGCATCACCGGCGTGCGGCGGCAATTGTCGAAGGAGCTCGGCTTCGTCGTGCCGCAATGCCGGGTGCGCGACGACATCAACCTCGCGCCCTACACCTACCGCATCCTCGTCAACGGCGTCGTCGTCGGCGAGGACCAGGCCAGCCCCGACGAGATGCTGGCGCTCGACACCGGTCAGGCGTTCGGCGCGCTGACCGGCAAGAAGGCTAAGGACCCGACCTTCGGCCTTGATGCCACCTGGATCACGCCGGGCGATGCCGATGCCGCGACCGGTGCCGGCTATCTGGTAGTCGATGCCGGCACGGTGGTCGCGACCCACCTCAACCATCTGCTCGGTCAGAACGCCGCCGACCTGCTCGGGCCGGACGAGGTGCAGTCGCTGCTCGACGGCCTCAAGGAGCGTGCCGCGCATCTCGTCGCCGGGCTGACGCCGGCACCGCTGTCGCTGCCGGCGCTGACCCAGGTACTGCGCGGGTTGCTGGCGGAGAACATCCCGCTCAAGGAGTTCCGCCGCATCGCCGCCGCCATCGCCGTCGCCGCGACCCGGACGCAAGACCCCGACGAGCTGGTCGAGCTGATCCGCCCCGAACTCGGCGCGTTGATCATCCAGAAGCTGTGCGGCGTGCGCGAGCCGCTGCGGGTGATGACGCTGGAGGGTGGCCTCGAAGGGCTGCTCGGCCAGGCCGCGCGGCAGGACACCGGCCGTCGCCATGTCATCGAACCCGATCTCGGCCGCCGGATCGTCGAGGCGCTGCAACGCGCCGCGCAGCCGCTGATCGCCGACGCCAAACCGTTCGCGCTGGTCGTCCAGCCGGCGATCCGCGTCGCCATCCGCAAGCTGGTCCGCACCTGCCTGCCCGACACGCCGGTGCTGTCGTTCTTCGAGGTGCCCGAGGAGAAGGCGGTCGAGGTCGTCGCCGTCATCGGTGCCCAACAGGCGCTCGCGGCATGAGCGCCGAGCCGATGAGGAACGCCTTTGCCGGTGCCGCGCCGCTGACCTATTCGCGCAGCGCCCGCTCCGGCGAAGCCGTCGTCCGCGAGCATCTGCCGCTGGTCCGCCGCCTCGCCTGGCACGTCCATGGCAGCATGAGCACGATCGTCGAGGTCGAGGACCTGGTCCAGGTTGGGCTGGTCGCGCTGGTCGAGGCGGTGGCGGGTTTCGAGGATCGGGGGCAAGTCACCTTGCGCCAATACCTAGTCACCCGCCTGCGCGGCGCGATGATCGACGAGCTGCGCCGCCAGGCGACCACCACCCGCGGCGCGATGCGCCGGCGCAAGCAATACGGTCAAGCCGTCGCCGCCCTGACTCAGCAACACGGCCACGCTCCGGAGGAAGCCACCATCGCACAGCATCTGGGCGTCAGCATCGACAAGCTGCGCGCCGAATATCTCACCGCCGAGGCGGTCCGCTTCGACTCGATCGACGAGGTCTATGCCGACGACCTGCCCTGGTTCGCCGACGACACCCCCGATGCGTTCGAGCAGCTTGCCGAGGCTGACGGCCGCGACGCCCTGATCGCGGCGATCGCCGCCCTGCCCGAGCGCGAGGCGCAGGTGATCCAACTCTACTACGTCGAGGAACTGAACCTGGAGGAGATCGGCCAGGTGTTCGACATCGGCGCGGCGCGGGTGTGCCAGATCAAGGCGTCGGCGCACGCGCGGTTGAAAAAGGCGCTGATGCGGCTGGTATAGCCGGAGCCGCCGCCGCCATTGATCACCTTCGTGCCATGGATTGGTATGTCGGCACCTCGTTAACCATCTTGCAAAATCCCTTGTAAGGATTCGTCATTGGCAGTCGCGTGATCCCCCGCTAGGCAGCGGCTATTCAGGGGGATTACAAGTCGATGACAAAGCGTGCACAGCTCGCCCACCGGGGCGTGACGTCGGTCTGCGGCCTCGCCGTTTCGCGCGCACGGGTGATGCGTGGAGCTTTGCTCGGCACGACGGCGATTGTCGGCGTGGCGCTGGCAGGCCCGGCGGTGGGGCAGGCGACCTACACGGTAACTTCGACCGCCGACGATGGCACCGCCGGAACCCTTCGTGCCGCCATCGTGGCCGCCAACCAGACGGCCGGCACAACGATCACCTTTGCCAATAGCGTCGCCAACAGCACGATCACGCTGACAAGCGAGTTGCCCATCATCACAGGCAACAACACGGTGATCGACGGCGGCGGTCAGGGAGTGACCGTCAGCGGCGCAAATACCTATCGTGCGTTCTTCATTGGCGATGCCGGCCAACTAGGCCGTCCGACGACAACCGTGACCATCGAGAACCTTTCGGTCGCCAACGCGGTTGCGGCGGGCGGCACCGGCGGCGGTGTGCGTGGCGGCGGCGGCGCGGGCTTGGGCGGCGCGGTGTTCGTCAGCTCAACGGGCAATCTTACATTGGCTAACGTCACCCTGGCGGGCAACGGTGCCGCCGGTGGTGCCGGTGGCACCGGGAGCGGCGGCACGTATGGCAGCGGCGGCGGCATGGGCGGCAGCGGTAGCGGCAGCAGCAATGGGGGTACCGGCGGTGGCGGCTTTGGTCGGACGGCTACCGGTGGCAGCAATGGCGGCGCAGGTGGCGCAGGTACGTTCACCGACGGGTGCACAGCGTCGGTGCAGGGGGCAGCGATTCCGGTAGTGCCGGCGGGGCGAATGGCGGCGGTGGTGGGTCGTCCGTCAGCTATGGCGGTGCCGGCGGGGGTGTCGGCGGCGGTTCGGTAACGACGTCGATCAACGCGGCGAACGGTGGTTTTGGGGGAGGTGGCGGTGCCGGAAACGCCGCCGGTGGTAATGGCGGAGTCGGTGGGTACGGCGGCGGCGGTGGTGGCGGCGTGAGCGGCGGCACGGGCGGCGCTGGCGGCTTCGGCGGCGG
>NZ_CAHJXA010000168.1 GCF_903644135.1 Sphingomonas bacterium
GAGTAGCGGCGGGTCGGTGGGCGAGCCGATCGTCTCGTGGTAGAGCTCGATCCCCGCGGGCGTGGTCAGCGTCGGCGCGGGGCGCTCCCTCAATCGTCATATCGACGACCAGTTGACGATCGGGTTCATCGCCCGGCCGGGTCAGACCCGCGCCGCGCTCGGCCAGATTTTCGCGATCGTCAACGATCTGCGCGCCAACCCGCCGTCGCCCGCGGAGATCGAGAGCCAGGTCATCGACGTCCAGGGCGGCCTGCGCCGCGCGCTGGACGATGCCCAGACGCCGCGTTCGGCGGCGCTCGCCAGCACCTTCATCAACGATGTCGACAGCGGCGACGTCACGCCGACGCGGCGCTTCTACCTGTCGCTGTTCCTGGCGCAGCGCGCGGCGATCACGCCCGAGGCGGTCCAGCGCGCACTGGCGACCAGCTTCGCCGCCGATCCCCGGCTGGTGCACCTGACCTCGACCGGGGCCGACCCCGTCACGATCACCGCCGACCTCGCCGCCGCCCGCGGCGTCGCGGCGGAGAAACAGGCGGCGATCCGTGCGGTGTCGATGAACGAGGTCGCCTTGCCCGGGCCGCCCGGCACGGTAGCGACCCGCGCCACGATCGCCGACCTCGGCATCGAGCGGGTGAGCTTCGCCAACGGCGTCACCCTAGACTACAAGCGCACCGCGTTCGAGAAGGACACGATCCGCATCCGCGTGCTGGTCGGCCATGGCGTCCTCAACCGGCCGGTCGGCGATCCGGGGCTGTTCTGGACGTCCAGCGCGCTGACGCAGGCCGGCGTCGGCCCGTTCAGCCGCGACGAGCTGACCAAGCTGACCGATGGTCGACAGATCGGCTTCGGCGTCGGCGCGGGCACGGTGGGGGTGCAGCTGGTCAGCCAGACCAACCGTCGCGACCTGCCCGATGCGCTGCGGCTGATGACCGCCGGGCTGACCCAGATGCGCTATGCGGAAGGCCCGGTGGCGCGGCTGCGCGACAGCTCGGCGGCGACCTACCAGACGCTGTACGGCCAGCCGGGGTCGGTATTGTCCAGCTTCGGCACGCGCTGGTTCTATGGCGGCGACCAGCGTTTCCGCGGCACGCCCGATGCCAACGAGATCGCGGCGCTGACGCTGCCCGACTTCCAGCGCTTCTGGACCGACCAGCTCGCACGCGGGCCGATCAGGGTCGTGGTCACGGGCGACCTCGACGGCGACGCGCTGGTCGATGCGGTGGCGAAGAGCTTCGGCGCGCTGCCGCCGCGCAGCGACATCGCACCGACGCCGACGCAGCTTGCGGTCAGCGCCCGCGCGGCCGCCGGCGGCGTGCCGGTGCTGCGTCATCGCGGCGACCCCGACCAGGCGACGGTCGCCCGTGTCTATCCGACGCCGGGCGCGCAGCCGGATATCGCGCTCAGCCGCGCGCTGTCGCTTGCCACCGCGATCATCGAGCAGCGGCTGATCGAGGAGTTCCGCGAGCAGACCGGCGGCACCTATTCGCCGTTTGTGTCGCGCGGCACCTCCAGCTACGTGCCAGGCTATGGCAATGTCGTGATCGGTGCCCAGATGAAGGTCGCGCGGATCGCCGGTTTTCAGGCGGCGCTCGACCGCATCACCGCCGATCTGGCGACCGCCGGACCGAGTGCCGACGCACTGGCGCGAGCGCAGGCGACCCAGATCGCCGGAATCGAGCGGGCGAAGGGCAGCGACAATAATTACTGGCTGACCGTGCTGTCCGACGATTTGGCCGACCCGCGCGATACCGACGCGGTGCGGACCGCGATCAGCGGCCGGCAGGCGATCACCATCGCCGACATCAAGGCGGCGGCGGCGCGCTGGCTGACCCCGGCGAACAGCTACAGCGTGACCGTTCTGCCGACGGCTACACCGGCAGTCCGAGGCCTCGCAACGAGGAGCGCAGCGCCGCGGCATCGGTGAAGACGATGCCGGTCATGCCCGCCGCCTCGGCACCCGCGACATTGTCGGCACGGTCGTCGACGAACACCGCGGTCGCCGCAGCCACTCCGAACCGCTCCAGCGCCAGGCGGTAGATGGCGAGGTCGGGCTTCACCAGCTTCTCGTCGCCCGACACCAGGATCGAGCGGAACCGGTCGAACAAGGCCGGGTATTTGGCGCGGAAGCCGGGAAAGAACTCGCCCGAGAAGTTGGTGATCGCGAACAGCGGCACGCCGCCCTGGTCCAGCTCGGCGACCAGCGTGTCCATACCGGGGACCAGTCCGCGGTTGCTCTCGTTGAAGCGCGGACCCCAGGCGGCGATCAGCTCGGCATGATGCGGGAAGCGCGCGATCAGCTCGGCCGACGTCTCGGCGAAGGGGCGGCCGGCATCGTGCTGGAAATGCCAGTCGGCGGTGACGACCTCGGCGAGGAACGCGTCGAGCGCCGCGCCGGGCGGCATCAGCTTTTCGTAGAGGAAGCGCGGGTCCCAATCGACCAGGACGCCGCCGATGTCGAAGATGACGGTTGTGGGATTAGGCACGTCCGACGTCACCCCGGACCTGTCCCGGGGTCCAGGATGACCAACGCTACCGTTTGCGGCTCTGGATGCCGGGACGAGCCCGGCATGACGGGAGAACTCAGCCCTGGCGCGCCTTGAAGCGGCGGTTGGTCTTGTTGATGACGTAGGTGCGGCCGCGGCGGCGGATCACGCGATTGTCGCGATGCCGATCCTTGAGCGACTTCAGGGAATTGCGGATCTTCATGGGGGATTCGCTTCGTGCGTAGAGGGGCTTTGGAAGCGCGTGCGCCTATAGCGGGAAACCTGCCAAGTCAACCGACGCGCCAGTCTGGACCCACGGTCCGTGCCATGCGTTACGCTTTGGCAACATTCAACCGGCAGAGGTCCTCCATGATGCGTTCGCTTACTCCCCTCGCCCTCGCCGCACTGGCGCTGGCCGGTTGTGCCACCACCGCATCGCTGCCGCCGACCCAGGTCATCCGCTATCACCTGGGCGATAACCTTGCGCGTGGCACCGTGGCGATCCAGCCTGCCAACGCCACCACGCCGAGCCTTGAGTTCCAGAACTATGCCGGCGCGGTGCAGGCGGAGCTGGCGCGGATCGGCTACGCGCCGGCCGCGCCCGGTGCGCTCGCCGACTTTGTTGCGATCACCGACTTCCACGCCATTCCCCAGGTCGGGCCGCCGCGCCGGTCGCCGATCAGCGTCGGGCTTGGCGTCGGCGGCTTTAGGGGCGGCGGCTATCGCGGCGGCACCGCGGTCGGCGGCGATGTCGGCGTCGGCTTCCCGGTCGGCGGCGGCGGCCGGCAGGCGGTGCTGGTCACCGATCTGTCGATCACCATCAAGCGCCGCGCCGACCAGACCGCGGTGTGGGAGGGCAAGGCGCATGGCGTGGTCGACGCGCGCAAGCCCGACGCCACCCCGCCCGCCCAGGCACAGCGCCTCGCCGCCGCGATGTTCACGGGCTTTCCCGGCGAGTCGGGGCGCACTATCGAGGTCAAATGACGATCAGCATCAACGCCGCCTTTGACGGCGGCAACATCCGGTTTGTGCGCCAGGAGCACGACCGGATCGACCTGGAGATCGCGACCGACGCGCACTCCGACTTCTACCAATGGTTCTATTTCCGCGCGGCCGGTGTCGGCGGCCGTCGCACCAGCTTCCGCCTGATCAACGCTGGCGGTTCCGCCTATCCGTTCGGCTGGCCGGGCTACAAGGTGCGCGCCTCGACCGATCTCCTCGCGTGGCGGATGATCGAGACGACCTATGAGGATGGCGTCCTGTCGTTCGACTGGGCTGGCAATGCCGACCTCGTCTGGTTCGCCTATTTCGCCCCCTACACGATGGAGCGGCACCAGCAGCTCGTCGCCCGCTTCGCGGCTGTACCCGGCTTCACGCATCGCGACCTGGGTCGGAGCCTTGATGGTCAGGCGATCGACCTGTTCACCGTTGGCGCTGGTCTCAGGCAGGTGTGGTTCTATGCACGCCAGCATCCCGGCGAAGCGATGTGCGAGTGGTTCATGGAAGGCCTGCTGGAGCGGCTGGCCGATGCCGCCGACCCGCACACCGCCGCCCTGCTCGCCAAGGCGACGTTCCATTGCGTTCCCAACATGAACCCGGACGGGACGCGGCGCGGGCATCTGCGCACCAATGCGGCAGGGGTGAACCTCAACCGCGAGTGGCACGCGCCGTCGCTGGAAAGGAGCCCGGAGGTCAAGCTGGTGCGCGACGCGATGGACGCGAGCGGCGTCGCCTTTGCGATGGACGTGCATGGCGACGAGGCGATCCCTGCCAACTTCCTCGCCGGCTATGACGGCATCCCGAGCTGGACCGATCCGCACGGCGCAAAATTCTATGAGTTCGGCCGCCGCCTTGCCGCGCACAGCCCCGATTTCCAGACCGAGCGCGGCTATGCCCGTTCCGAGCCCGGCCGCGCCAACCTGTCGATGTCGACCAACCAGCTGGCTGAGCGGTTCGGGGCGGTCGCGATGACGCTGGAAATGCCGTTCAAGGACCATGATCCCAATCCCGATGCCGAGTTCGGCTGGTCGCCGGCACGCTCCAAGCTGCTGGCCCATGCCACGCTGGAGGTGCTCGCCGACATGATTGACGAGCTGTGATCACCATCCGTCCCGGCGGGCTCGACCATCCGGCCGTGATCGAGCTGCTCGCCCTCCACCTCGCCGAACTGCGGGCCGACACGCCGCTCGACAACGCCCATGCGCTCGACCTTGACGGGTTGCGCCGGCCGGGGATCAACTTCTTCGCCGGCTGGGACGGCGAGGAACTGCTCGGCGTCGCGGCCCTGCGCGCGCTGAGTGTCGATCATGGCGAGGTCAAGTCGATGCGCACTGTCGTCGCCCATCGCGGCAAGGGCGTTGCCCGGGCGTTGTTGTCGCACCTGATCGCGACCGCGTCGGCGCGCGGCTATCGCCGGCTCAGCCTGGAGACGGGGACGGCACCACGATTCGCCGCCGCCAATGCGCTGTACGAGGCGACCGGGTTCGTCGATTGCGACGCGTTCGGCGGCTACCCGCCCAGCCCGCACAACCGCTTCATGACCCTGAGCCTCTAACCGCCGTTGACCCGGCACGGCCGGCGGGCGACAGCGCGCCACCAGCCACGGAGCCTGCCATGCCGACCCTTGTCCTGATCCGCCATGGCCAGTCCGCCTGGAACCTGGAGAACCGCTTCACCGGCTGGTGGGACGTCGACCTGACCGCCAAGGGCGAGGAGGAGGCGCGGGCGGCCGGCGAGCTGATGATCGCGCGCGGCGTCGACATCGACCTGTGCTTCACCAGCCTGCAGACCCGCGCGATCCGCACCCTGTACCTCGCCCAGGCGGCGATGGGGCGATTGTGGCTGCCGGTGGAGAAGCACTGGCGGCTCAACGAGCGCCATTATGGCGGGCTGACCGGGCTCGACAAGGCGGAGACGGCGGCCAGGCATGGCGCGGAGCAGGTCCATGTCTGGCGGCGCAGCTTTGACGTGCCGCCGCCGCCAATGGCAGCGGACAGCGCGTTCGACCTCGCCGCCGACCGCCGCTATGCCGGCGTCGCGGTGCCCGCGACCGAGAGCCTGAAGGACACCATCGCGCGCGTGCTGCCCTATTGGGACGAGCGGATCGCGCCGGCGCTGAAGGGCGGCGCGCGAGTGATGATCTCCGCGCACGGCAACTCGCTGCGCGCGCTGGTCAAGCACCTGTCGAACATCCCCGACGACGAGATCACCGGGCTGGAGATTCCGACCGGGCAACCGATCGTCTATGAGCTGGACGACGACCTGCGCGAGGTCGAGCGCTATTACCTGAGCGAACGCTAACCCCGTCCAAGCCCGGCATGACGGTTGAGGTTGGTCCCCGCCCCCGCTAACCCTTCCCGCATGGCGCTCGTCGGCATCATCATGGGCTCGACCTCCGACTGGGAGACGATGCGCCATGCTGCCGAGACGCTCGACGCACTGGGCGTCGCACACGAGGCAAAAGTGGTGTCGGCGCACCGCACGCCCGACCGGCTGTACGATTACGCCAAGGGTGCGGCCGGGCGCGGCCTCAAGGTCATCGTCGCGGGCGCGGGCGGCGCGGCGCACCTGCCGGGCATGGCGGCGGCGATGACGTCGCTGCCGGTGCTCGGCGTCCCCGTGGA
>NZ_CAHJXA010000169.1 GCF_903644135.1 Sphingomonas bacterium
CGATCGTGGGCGACGGGTGCGATGCGGTGCCGGTCACCGTCGCGGCGGTGGACGATCGCGGCCGCCCGGTGCCGACCGCCAGGCTGCCGATCAGCTTCGCCATCGACGGCGGCACCATCCTCGGCCTCGGCAATGGCGACCCAAACAGCCATGAACCCGACAAGGGCACGGCGCGCAGCCTGTATAACGGGCTGGCGCAGGCGATCGTGACGGGTCGGCCGGACACCGCGACGCTGATGCTCCGCGCATCCTCGCCGGGCATGAAACCGGCCGTCGCGCGTATCGCGCTGCGGTCGGTGCGAGCGGCGCGGCCCGGAGTTTAGTTCAATATGGACCAGCGGGTGGCCGCCCGAAATCGAACCTTACCCGTCCTTAACTATGCCGCGATACGCAACATTGCATGTTCCAGGAAGTCAAAAGCCGTAACCAGCAGCAGCTTGACGCAAGCGCTCGGGAGATCGGTCATCTCGCGATCGATTGCACCGACGCTGCGGGAGAGATGCTGAGCGTTGCCGCCAGCATCGCGACCCAGCTGGCCGCGCTGGGCGACCTCAACACGGTCATCGCCGAGCTGCAGACCAAGCAGAGCGCGATCACCGAGGCCACCGACCTTACGCGGTCGCTGTCCGCCGACACGCTCGACCGCCTCTTGCAGAGCCACGATACGATCAAGCTGTCGATCACCGAATTCGCCAGCCTGATCACGCTGGTCACACAGCTGGGATCGCGCATGGAGCGGTTCGACGATGCCATCGTCAAGGTCGGCAACGTCGTCGGCGCGATCGAGTCGATCGCCCGCACGACCAGGATGCTGGCGCTCAACGCAACGAACGAGGCGGCGCGCGCGGGCGAAGCGGGCCGCGGCTTCGAGGTGGTCGCCGCCGAGGTCAAGCGCCTGTCGCGCGACACCAGCGCGGCGACGCAGACCATCAAGAGCACGGTCGCCGCGCTGACGGAGGAGGCCAGCGACTTTGTCTCCAGCATCAAGGCCGGCGTGCGCAGCAGCCGGCAGGCGGAGGATCAGTTCGCGGTCGTGTCCCAGACCATGACGGAGGCGGCGGAGCTGGTCGGGCGGGTGCGCCAGCAAGCCGCCGACGTCACCGAACACGCGGCCGATATCCGCTCGCACGTCGATGACGCGACGGAGCGCCTCCGCGGCTACTCGACTGCGGCGGAGCTCAATGCCGCGATGATCGAGACGACGCGTGCCAAGGTCCTGCGCATGGAGGTGTCGTCGAACGGCGCGTTTAACGACGCGGTGCAGGCGGGCGCGCTTACCCACGATCATGGCTTCATCAATCTTGCCATGGCCCAGCGCGACCGTTTCGTCGCAATGACCGAAGCCGCGCTTGCCGCGGGCAAGCTCGACATGGCGACGCTGTTCGACTTTAACTACAAGCCGATCGCGGGATCGGCACCCGAACGGTTCACGACCAGGCTCAACGCCTTTGCGGATCGATGCTGGGCACCCGAACTGGAGCAGTTCGTCGGCGGAGCCCCGGCCATCCTGTCGGCGGCCTGTACCGACGTGAACGGCTATCTGCCGACCTGCACGTCGGAGTATAACCGGCGACCGACCGGCAATTACGACCATGACGACCGTTGGTGCCGCCACGGCCGGTTCTTCTTCGGCGATATGGACAAGGTTGCCAAGGCGAGCACCGCGCCCTTCTTCCTGTTCGTCTATCGCCGCAATGCCGGCAACGGCAATTACCAGGTCGCGCGCAACGTCGCCATTCCGATGATCATCGGCGGCCGGCGGTGGGGCGACTTCGAGTGTTCCTACCTCTGCGATTGAGTGCCAACCGATCAGCGCGGTGGCAGCGCCTTGTAAATGACCAACGGTCACTTACTTCGGGCCATGAACGAAGGAAAGGAACCGTCATGCCGAAATCCAACTCCTGGGCACTCGTCACCGGTGCGTCGAGCGGCCTTGGGATCGAGTTCGCCAAGGCCCTCGCCGCGCGGGGCAGCAATATCGTCCTCACCGCCCGGACGGCAGAACCGATGGAGCGACTGGCGAACGACCTGAAGCGCGATCACGGCGTCGACGCGGTCGTCGAAGCGCTCGACCTGTCGGCGGCGGGAGGCGCCAGGACGCTTGCCGAGAGGCTCGACGCGCGTGGTATCGTACCCAATATCCTCGTCAACAATGCCGGGTTTGGGCTCAGCGGCCGCTTCCTCGACCATGATCCCGCGCGACTGGCCGGAATGCTCCAGCTCAACATCGTCAGCCTGACCGAGCTGGCCCAGATCTTCGGCCAGCGTATGGCAGCGCGGGGACAGGGACGCATCCTGATGACCGCCAGCCTCGCCGCGTTCCAGCCTGGCCCGCTGCTGGCCGCCTACAGTGCCTCGAAGTCCTATGTCCTGTCGCTCGGCGAGGCGCTGAACGTCGAATTTGGGCCAAAGGTCACGGTAACGGTGGTGTGTCCCGGGCTGATGGACACCGGCTTCAACGCCGTCGCCGACTTCGAGACGCCCAAGGTGTTCGAGGCGAGCAAGCTGGAACCAGCCGAGGTGGCGAAGATCGGGCTCGACGCGCTGTTCCGTGGCAAGTCGAGCGTCGTTGCGGGGCGGATCAACCGGCTTGCGGCGTTCAGCACGCGCTTCATGACGCGGCACGCCGCCGCGAAGATGACCTTCAATATGACCAACGGCGCGAAAGCCTAGGGTGGCACGACGCGCCCGCGCCGGTGACGACAAGCGGGCGCGGCGCGACGACCTGCTGGCCGCGGCGGCGCAGCTGTTCGCATCGGGGGATGGCGACCTGCCGACCGTCGATCGGATCGCCGCAACCGCGGGGGTGGCAAAGGGTACGGTGTACCTGTATTTCCGAACTCGCGAGGCCATCTTCGCGGACCTGTTGTTGCACGGATGGAACGGGGTGCTGGCCGACGCCGCCGCGATCTTCGCCGCGGCCACGAGCCGGGCCGGCAAGGTCGCGGGCTTCATCGCGGGCTATGTCGACTATCTCGGCCGCGTTCCCGAACTGCTGCGCCTCGACGCCTTGGGCGGCGCGGTGGAGCGCAACCTTCCGCCTGAGCATCTGCATGACTTCAAGCGGCAGCTGGCCGGGCGGTTAGCGGCAGCGGGCGCGGTCGTGGATGAGCATCTTGCCCTGCCCGCGGGGCGCGGTGGCCAGCTGCTGATGCGCAGCTACGCCCTGACGCGGGGATTGTGGCAGACCTTCGGCGACGATGCCGAAACTCCGCCGGAGGGCTTCCCCTTGTTCCAGGTCGATTTCACGACCGAGCTGGTCGAGACGCTGACGGAATATTGGCGAGGCGCTCTGGCCGCGCCTGGATAGCCCCGTAATCGAGAAGCCGACCAAGGCGGAACATCCCTACGCCGCTAGTTGTCTTGTCGACGCAACATGATAGCGTGACGCGATGAAGATCATGAAGGCGCTCTCGGCGGTGTTCCTCGGCCTGTTGGTCGGCCAGCCCTGCTCCGCGCTGGCGGTTAGTGTCGGCTCGACCCAGCAATGGGGTCCTCACGGCAACGGCCTGCTCGCGCACCGCGACGATGTCCGCTGGCTTGATCTTCATGACGCGAAGGTCACCGCCGATACCGCGGCCGGCATCTACACGGCCAGGTTCGGGCCGATCCTGCAGCAGATGGACAATCAGGATTTCGTCATCACCGGCTTCATGATGCCGGTGGGCGTCGACCTGGCGTCCACGCACTTCGTGCTGACCCGGCGCAGCGCCACCTGCCCCTTTTGCCCGCCCAACGAACCGACCGAGGCCATCGAAGTATTCAGCGACAAGTTCGTCAAATACACCGATGCCCCGATCACGGTGTCAGGCAAGCTTCAACTCGTCGCGAACAGCGATCGCGGGCTCTTCTACCGCCTCAAGTCTGCCAAGATCTTCTAGGCCCTGATCGGTCGGACGACCGCCGTTGCCGGCGTCAGCAGCCGTTGCGGCGGTTCTGCGCGGCGTCGTGCTTCTTGTCGAGGTGACGGCCGAGCAACGCACCGCCGCCCGCGCCCAGGATCGTACCCACGGTGCCGCCACCCAGTGCATGACCGACCAAGCCGCCACCGACGCCGCCGGCGACGAGGCCGGTGGTGCCGCTGCTGGTCTTGCAGCGATAGTGCGAGCGTCCGTGATAGCGGTGGGTCTGCGCAAAGGCGGGCGGCGCAACGGCCGGCGCGGCGATCAGCAGGGCCATGGCGGCGGTCGCGAGCGTCTTCATTCGGTTTCTCCCTGTAATATGCCGCCGGTCAACGAAGGATCGGCTTACAGGTTTCCGGCCAACGATCGGCGACACGGCGGACGGCGGCACGGGCGTCAGGCCGCAGGCTGAAGCTTGTCCTGCGTGCGGGTCTCGAAATCCGCGGCGTCGTGCCGCTCGTGCAGCTGGCCGGCAGGATCGCCCATCGCGCGATTGACCATCCGCCCGCGCTGAACGGCGGGGCGCGCCGCGATCTGCGCAGTCCAGCGCTGGACGTGCCGATAGTCCTGCACCTGCAGGAACTCGCCGGACTTGCCATAGGCCTCGCCCAACGCCAGCGCGCCATACCATGGCCACACCGCCATGTCGGCAATGGTGAAGGCGTCGCCCGCCAGATACTCATGCTCGGCCAGTCGCCGGTCGAGCACGTCGAGCTGCCGCTTCACCTCCATTGCGAAGCGATCGATCGCATATTCGATCTTGGTCGGCGCATAGGCGTAGAAATGGCCGAAACCGCCGCCCAGCATCGGCCCGCTGCCCATCTGCCAGAACAGCCACGACAGGCATTCGGTACGCGCAGCATGATCGGTCGGCAGGAACGCCCCGAACTTCTCGGCAAGGTAGAGCAGGATCGCACCGGACTCGAACACGCGCACCGGCGTTTCGCCGCTGTAGTCCATCAGCGCCGGAATTTTCGAGTTCGGATTGACCTCGACAAAGCCGCTACCGAACTGATCACCCTCGTTGATGCGGATCAGCCACGCGTCATACTCGGCCCCGGCATGGCCGGCAGCGAGCAGCTCCTCCAGCATCACCGTAACCTTGACGCCGTTGGGCGTCGCCAGCGAGTAGAGCTGCAGCGGATGCTTGCCGACCGGCAGCTCCTTGTCATGCGTCGCCCCGGCGATCGGCCGGTTGATGCTGGCGAACTGGCCGCCATGATCCTTCCAGGTCCAGATGGTGGGCGGCGTATAGGCTGGCGCGTCGGTCATGGCTTGCTCTCCGAGAGAGCATCAGAAGTGGGCGATGATCCGGCAAGATCAACCAGCGAATGACGCAAGTTCAAGCCTGGAGCGGGTGAAGGGAATCGAACCCTCGTCGTAAGCTTGGGAAGCTTCTGCTCTGCCATTGAGCTACACCCGCGCTGGAAGCGCTCACCTGCCAATCCGAAGCGGGCTCCGGCATCGGCAGTGACATATTCGTCGGCCGATGGTCAACAGCGACGTCGCCGCGAGGCTATGCCGGCCCTCCATCGCGCGCCACCTGGAACGCAGCGAAGCTCTGCGCCACCGGCATGATCTCCATGGTATTGACGTTGAAGTGCGGCGGCAGATTGGTCGTCCACCACACCGTCTCCGCCACATCGTCGGCGGTCAGCGGCTGCATCCCCGCATAGACCGACGCCGCCTTCGCCTCGTCACCGCCAAAGCGCACGGCCGAGAACTCGGTGCCGCCGACCATGCCCGGCTCGATGCAGGTGACCCGTACCGGCGTTCCGATCAGGTCGCTGCGCAGGTTGAGGCTGAACTGGTGCACGAACGCCT
Organism: Sphingomonas bacterium; assembly: GCF_903644135.1. Classification (GTDB taxonomy): domain Bacteria; phylum Pseudomonadota; class Alphaproteobacteria; order Sphingomonadales; family Sphingomonadaceae; genus Sphingomonas. Next base: position 5,727 of record NZ_CAHJXA010000169.1, read on the forward strand.
TGGTCGCGCCGTACACATTGCCGCCCGGGTAGGGGTAAGACCCAGCGACCGAGCCCATGTTGACTACATGACCGCGCCCGCGTGCGATCATGCCCGGCAGCACCGCGCGGGTGACATGGGCGAGGCCGCGGCAGTTGGTATCGATCATCCGGTCCCAGTTATCGGGATCGCCATCCTGTGCTGGCCGCAACCCCAGCGCCAGGCCGGCGTTGTTGATCAGGCAATCGATCGCCGCGAACGCCGTCGGCAGCGCGGCCAGCGCCGCCACGATCGCCGGGCGGTCAGTGACGTCGAGGGCGAGCGGCAACACGCGGTCCGGTCCGGCTTCGTCGGCGAGCGCCTGCAGCCGGTCGAGCCGGCGACCGGTGGCGATCACC
>NZ_CAHJXA010000170.1 GCF_903644135.1 Sphingomonas bacterium
ACCGGCGCTCCGCTGGCATCGCGCAGCATCGCCACCGCGCGCAGGCCGTTCGCGACCGGTGCGCCGACGGCCGGCCGACCCTCCCGACAACCGACCAGACCTGCCGCGCCCAGCGTCAGCGCGATCATCGTCGCTGGTCTCATCCCGCGTCTCCCTAGCCGGCCTCGCAGCTCGCAAGCGACGCTCGTACAGCACCATGGACGCGGGCGTGAAGGGGCCATGCGCGGCCGCACCGCCCGACCGGTCATATGGACCTCGTATGCGCGAGCGCTTTCGCTTGAAAAGCGACGATATCACGCCGATATTCGTGTGGACTGGCTCGTTGCCGGACCATAGGAGTTTCTTCGCGATGGCAAATTGGTCTGACCCCCAATCGACCGGACGTCCGGGTGCCGCGCCGTTCGGTGCGTCGGCCACCGGCGCTCGCTCGGCGGCGTACGACGCCGGCCTGCGTTCGTATATGCTGTCGGTCTATAACTACATGGCGTCGGGGGTGCTGTTGACCGGCATCGTCGCCCTGCTGTTCGCATGGGGCGGCGAGACGTCGCCCGCGGCGCAGGTGTTCTTCGGCGGCGGCCTGCTGAAATACGTCATCATGTTCGCCCCGCTCGGCTTCGTGTTCGCGATGAGCGCCGGCCAAGCGCGCATGAAGACCTCGACGCTGCAGATGCTGTTCTGGGGCTTCGCGGTGGTGATGGGCCTGTCGCTGTCGACCATCTTCCTGCGTTACTCGACCGTCGCGATCGCGCAGGCGTTCTTCGCGACCTCGGCCGGCTTTGCGGGGCTGAGCCTCTATGGCTACACCACCAAGCGCGACCTGTCGGCGTTCGGCACCTTCCTGCTGGTGGGTCTGATCGGCCTGATCGTCGCCAGCCTGATCAACATGTTCCTTCATTCCGGTCCGCTGGACATGGTGATCAGCCTGGTCGGCGTGCTGCTGTTCGCTGGCCTTACTGCCTATGATACGCAGCGGACCAAGAGCATGTACGCCTACGTGGCGGGCACCGACGGGGTGACGCGCACGGTGGTGATGTCGGCGCTCAGCCTGTACCTCGACTTCATCAACATGTTCCTGTTCATCCTGCGGATGTTCGGCGGCAACCGTAACTGATCGCGCAACATCGGCGATCGCTTGGCGGCCCGGTGGAGTACCACCGGGCCGTTTTGCTTGGTGGTCGCTTCGGGCAGGAACGCCGCGCCGTGCGGGTCGTTGACGGCGTGGTTCTCCAAGGAGGGTAGTATGACCGACATCGACGATGACGCGATCGACAGCACGAGCGTCGCTCCCGGTGAGGATGACGAGGCCAATCCCGCCCATGATCCGCGCCAGGAGGCGGGTCAGGACGTATCGATCGGCAAGCGGCTGGAGAAGAACCCCACCAGCCAGGACGCCCAGCTCGACAATGCGCTGGACGAGTCGATGGACGCCAGCGATCCGCCCTCCAACACGCAGCCGGCCCAGAACGAGCCTGCACCGTCCTCCGGGTTCGACGAAGAGGCCGAGGCACAGCGCTGACGCTTGAACGCGGCAGGTTGCTGTTGCCGCAAATCCTCACCCGGCGATCCATTGGCTGATTAGACTCGGTTCGTCGCAACGCATGTTGCGGCGCACCAAGTTTCGTGGTCGCTTGCCCCCGCCGGACGCCGGGGTGTTCAGCAAAGCGTTAACCATCCTGGCGCATGATCGGCCGGTTCTCGAATGTGGGGGCGGTGATGGGTTCCAGGATGAAGCAGGCCGAAGGCGCGATGACGCTGGCCGAGATGAAGGAGTTCGCCGGCTTCTCGGCAGCGACGCAGCGTTATATCCGCCGCTCGCTCGATATCGGCCTCGACCGCGAGGATGCGATGACGCGCTGGTCGCGCGACGTGGTCGAGGCGGCGAGCATCAAGGCACAGGCAAAGCTGTACCGCGCATTGCCCGAACTGCGGGACATGGTGCCCGGCGACAGCGGTCTGGACTCGGTCGAGCCGTTCCTGGCTCCGGTGGTGACGCTGGTGGCGTTCGATCTGGGGCAGGGGCGGCTAACCAGCTTCTCTGCCTTCCGCTTCCTCTACGAGCGGTTGATCGGTCCCGAGGTGCGGCCCTGGCTGCCCAGCGCCTTCTGCGCGGCGGCGGCGCTGCCGCATCTCCATCCCGAGCTGCGGCGCAAGCTGCTCCAGTCGATCAGCGAAGCGGCGGCGACGGCATCGGGCTGGTCGAACCGTGCGCCGGCGTTCTTCCCGCACTGGGTAGAGAAGGTCGACGCGGCGGCGCTGCCGAACTGACGCGACCGTCAGCCGCGCCTGATCCCGGCAAGCGGCGCGGCGGTGACCGGATAGCCTAGTCCCTCGGGGATACACAGATGCTCGACGCCCTCGCGCATCTGCGACCAGGGCGTCACCACCTCGATCGGGTGCGCGAGCGCGTCGGCCTCCGCCTCGTCCACCGTCGCAAAGCGCGCCAGCCGCTCGAGGTTGCGCAACGTCGGGAAGATCGCGCTTGCCCGGCCGGCGGCACATTCCGCCAGCACCTGCGCCGCGGTCGCCCAGAACAGGCGCACATTCTCGGTCTGGTCGACGGTCGCGGCCGGCGCGCCTGCCGGTAGCCGCGCCAGGTAGAAACGGGTGTCGTAGATGCGGGTCGTGCGATGCTCCGGCCGCCAGCGCGCGAACGGCACCAGCGCGTCGAGCTTCAGCCGCAGTCCAGTTTCGTTCAGCACCGTACCGAGCGGTGCGCCCGCGTGCAGGGCTGCGCGCATCGTGGCAAGGGTTGCAGCTGAGGGTTCCGGCTCTATGGCGATCGCCAGCCCCACTTCCTCGATCGTCTCGCGGATGGCCGCGATCCGCGCCGCCGTCTCGTCCACGTCGCCGCCGAGCCGGACGGCCAGCGCCCGGTCGGCGTCATCGACCCGCCCGCCAGGGAATACGACCGCGCCGGCGGCAAACGCCATCGCCGCCGCTCGTTCGACCATCAGCAACTCCGGGGCACCCCCGTCGGCGGCGTCGCGAAAGATCACCACAGTGGCAGCAGGGATGGCGCCAGGCGCTTTGCTCATGCCGCCGTTGTAGCGCCTGATCGATGAGCGGCAGCCAATAAATCGGGACGCTACGCGGGGCGCGGGGAGCATCGTTCAGATCAGGGCGCCAACGATCAAGCGGCTGCGAATAGCCTCACGGCATCCTATCAGCAGGTTATACATCCGTTTATCGCTCAGCATCGGCTTCCTTGGCGAGCCATCTGGAAAGGCCAGACGTTTCATCAGCAAGGAAGGGATAGGCGGAGCGCGCAGCTCCATCTACCTGCGTAGCGATGTCGAACCGTCGAACACCGCAGGCCGTCGTCGCTCAAGAGCAGCCCTTGGTCCTGGCCGATGGATTGCCGTTGCCGCGCCGTCACTGGGCGGTAGCCGCCGTCTGGCTTGGCTCGATCCTGGCGGTGCTCGACAGCTCCATCGCCAACATCGCGTTGCCGACGATCTCTCATGAGCTCGGCGCGACGCCGGCCGCGTCGATCTGGGTCGTCAACGCCTATCAGATCGCGATCACCATCCTCCTGCTGCCGCTGGCCTCGCTCGGGGACATCCTCGGCTACAAGCGGGTCTACACCGCCGGGCTGGTGGTGTTCGTCGTCTCCTCGGTCGCGTGCACGGTCGCGGGAGGTCTTGCATCGCTGGCGCTGGCGCGGTTCGCCCAAGGGTTCGGGGCCGCCGCGATGATGGCGATGAACGGCGCGCTGGTGCGCTTTGCGTACCCCAAGGCGATGCTTGGCCGGGGCGTCGGATATATCGCCTTGGTGGTCGCCGGCTCGTCGGCGGCCGGCCCGAGCGTCGCGGCGGCGATCCTTGCGCTCGGCAGCTGGCGTTGGCTGTTCGCCATCAACATCCGATCGGCCTCGCCGCGCTGACGATCGGGCTGCGCTTCCTGCCCTTGACGGCACTCAGCGGGCGACGGTTCGACTGGCGCTCTGCGCTCTTGTCGATGCTGACCTTTGCCGCCTTGTTCTTCGTTGCGTCCGACATCGCGCAGGGTCAGCTATCGCCGCGCACTATCGTGGTGCTCGCGATCGGACTCGTCGCCGGCGCGACCGCGATCCGGGTCGCACGCGGCCAGGCCGACCCGCTCGTGCCGGTCGACCTGATGAGGATCGCGATCCTGCGATTATCCTACGTCACGTCGTCCTGCTCGTTCGCGGCGCAGATGATCGGGCTGGTTGCGCTGCCGTTCTACCTGCAGAGCCGCTTTGGCTATGGGCATGTCCAGACCGGCCTCCTGATCACCGCGATCCCGCTCGGGGTGGCGGTGGCCGCGCCGCTCGCCGGCCGGCTGGTCGACCGGTACCCGTCCGGACTCCTTGGCGGCATCGGGCTGGCGATGATGGCGACGGGCTATCTTCTGCTCGTGGCGCTGACGCGGGCGACGACCGTCTCGCTGATCGTCGCCCTGGCGATCTGCGGTTTCGGTTTCGGCCTGTTCCAGGCACCAAACAACCGCACGATGCTGGGCGTCGCGCCGCAACAGCGCAGCGGTGCCGCCGCCGGCATGTTGGCGACCGCCAGGCTCGTCGGGCAGACGCTGGGCGCGGTGCTGGTGGCGCTGCTCTTCCGACTGTTCGGAACGACCTCCATCACCCCCTTCCTCCTGGCAGCGACGCTTGGGATCGTTGCCGCAGGCGTCAGCGTCCAGCGCCTCCGGGTGTGAGGATCAGCGGTTTGGCCCTATCGGCTGCTATCGGACTTGCTGACGTTTAAGGCCGGACCTCCACCCCGCCGAACGCGCCGGCATGGTCGCGTGCGAACCCGTCAAAGTCTCGCGCTGCCGTGCTTGTCGCCTCCTGAACGCCGTGCTCGACTACGCTCGCCTCGCCGCGCGCATAGTGGGCGTAGTCCTCCACCAGTCCCTCGACCTGCCACTCGGGCATCCCAACGCCCGCCATGGCGTGGCGCAGGTCGTCGTCGCTCGCGTCGACGAAGCGGATCGTGCGACCGGTGGCGGCCGACAGCCGCGCTGCCATTTCTGCGTGGCTCAGCGCTTCCGGGCCGGTGAGCGTATAGGTGCGGCCGGCATGGCCCGCCCCGGTCAGCGCCGCCGCGGCGACTGCGGCGTTGTCGCGCACGTCGACGACGCTCACCCGCGCATCGCCGATCGGCGCGGCGAACATCCCCTGGTCGCGGATCATGCCGGCGAACTGCAGCAGGCCCTGCATGAACAGATTGGGCCGCAGGAACGTCCAGTCGAGCCCGCTCGCCCGGATCGTCGCCTCGACCGCCGCGTGATAGCGCAGGAAGCGGACCGGCGAATCCGGCGATGCCGCGAACTGCGACAGCTTGACGATATGCCGCACCCCCGCGTCGACGGCGGCCGCGACGAAGCGCTTCTGCTGCGCCTCGGCGTGTTCGGTCGAGGGGGTCAGCAGGAACGCGCGCTCGACGCCCGTCAGCGCGCGGGCCAGCGAGGCCTCGTCGTCGAAGTCTCCCTCCACACGCGTGATGCCGGGCGGCAGGTCGCCCGCCTCGTCCGCCGCGCGCACCATTGCCCTTGCCGGCACCTGCTTCGCGGCCAGCGCCTTCAGGATCTCGCGGCCGTTGGTGCCGGTCGCGCCAGTAACGAGGATCATGTCGGTCTCCATCGATTGTCTGGATGCAAGATGGCAGCAAAAAGGCTATATGCTCAACGGATAGTTGCTATAGACCGGTATTGATGGCGTGAACCTTCGTACGATCGACCTCAACCTGCTGGTATTGCTGCAGGCGTTGCTGGAGGAGCGCCACGTCTCGCGCGCCGCGCGGCGGGTCGGGCTCAGCCAGCCGGCGATGTCGAACGCGCTCGATCGCTGTCGGCAGCTGTTCGGCGATCCGCTGCTGGAGCGGCGCGGGACGGCGATGCGACTGACCGTGCGGGGGGAGGCGTTGCGCGGCGCGCTGGCCGAGGTGCTGGCGCAGGTGGACGCGCTGGTCGATCGGGCACCACCCGGCCTCGATCGGGTTGAGCGCACGGTCACGCTGGTGGTTGCCGACGCGTTCGCGCGCGTCGCGGGGTTCGGTGACGGCAGTCGGCCATCCGTGACGCCGCGGATCGCGGGTTCCTTGTCACGCAAGTCGATGATTGCTGCGCTGCGGACACGCC
>NZ_CAHJXA010000171.1 GCF_903644135.1 Sphingomonas bacterium
CGGCGAGCCGATCAGCCAGCGTGTCGAGCCGCTGGCAATGCTCCGCCGCCAGAGCGTCCAAACGGGCGTGAAGGCCATGGAACGGCGCGCCATGCCCCGGCAGCACCAAAAGGTCGTCGGGCAGCTGCCGGAAGCGGGCGATCGACGCCAGCCAATCGCCGAGCGGATCGCCTTCCGGCTCGCTCACCACCAGTGAGACGTTGGAGCTGATCCGCGGCAGCACCTGATCGCCGGCGATCAGCACCCGGCGGTCGAGGTCGAGCAGGCAGGCATGTTCGGGGCTGTGGCCGCTGCCGACCACCACCTGCCAGTCGGCCCCGCCCAGCCGCACGGTGTCGCCATCGACCAGCCGCACGAAGCCGAGCGGCAGCCGCGCCACCAGCCGCGCGAAATTGCCCCAGCCATGAGCCTTGGCGGCCTCGACCTGCGCATCGTCCCAACCGGCGGCGCGCCAGAAGGCGATCATCTCCGGCGGCGTGTCGTCGCGGCGATCGGCGGTCAGCATCCGCACGTACAGCCACTCGCCGCGCGTCATCAGCAACGGCGCGCCATGCTGGCGGCACAGCCAGCCGGCCAGGCCGACATGGTCGGGGTGCATATGGGTGACCAGCACCTTGGCGATCGCGCTGCCGGCCAGCGGCCCCGCTATCAACGCGCGCCACGCCGCCAGCCCCTCGTCGCTGTTGATGCCGGTATCGACGACGGCGACCTCGCCCACGTCACCCAGGACATAGCCGTTGACGTGCTTGAGCGGACCCTGCATCGGCACCCGCCACCAGCGCAGCCCCGGCGCGACCGTCAGCAGTTCGCCGGGCGCGGGACCGTCCTCGCCGAACGGGTAGCTCAGGCCGGTGGCGTCGGCCGCATTGCGATCGAATGGCGGCACCAGGATCCTTTACGGCTTCGGCTCAGCGGCGGAACGGATCGCCGAACAGCGCCCGCGCGTCCGCCGCCTCCTCGACAATGCCATGCTCGGCGGCATGGGCGGCGGCCTCGCGCTCGGCGCGCAGCTGCTCGATCAGCGCCGAGCGGTCGCCCTCCAGCCGCGGATCATGGGTCTGCGCCTCGATCCCCGCCGCCTTCGCCGCCTTCGCGACCGCCGCGTCCAGCTCGCGCTGGGTGGTCAGGCCGAGCGTCACCGGGTCCTTGGGGGTGATGTTGGCGATGTTCCAGTGGCTGCGGTCGCGGATCGCGGCGATGGTGGTGCGGGTGGTGCCGATCAGCAGGCCGATCTGGCCGTCGGTGATCTCGGGATGATGGCGGATGATCCAGGCGATGCCATCGGGCTTGTCCTGCCGCTTCGACACCGGCGTGTAGCGCGGCCCCTTGGTACGGCGGACCTGCTCCGGTCCCTTGGTCATCTTCATGCGATACTCGGGGTCGGCCTGCGCGCGGTCGATCTCGTCCTGCGTCACCTCATGGGCGCGCACCGGGTCGCGGCCGGTCAGCTTGGTCGCGGCGGTATCGTCGGCGATCGCTTGCACCTCCAGGATGTGGAGGCCGCAGAACTCGGCGATCTGGTCGAAGCTGAGCGCGGTGTGGTCGACCATCCAGGAGGCGGTCGCATGGGGCATGAGCGGCTGGGCCACGGGGAAACTCCGTCAGAAACAGAAAGGGCCGCCCCGTCAGGAGCGGCCGCAGCTAACGATCGATGTAGAACGGGCTGGGCGGGAGGGCAAGCCACCCCATGACCACTCCGTCACCCCGGCCCTGTGCCGGGGTCCAGAGCCAAGCAGCTTACCGCTGGCGGCCCTGGATGCCGGGACGAGCCCGGCATGACGGAGGCTACTCCACCCTGAGCACGATCTTGCCGACATGCTCGCCCGCCTCCATCCGCCGGTGCGCGTCGGCGGCGTCGGCCAGCGCGAACACCTTGTCGATCACCGGCTTCAGCCTGCCCGCCTCGACATGCGGCCAGACGGTTCGCGCCAGTTCGTCAGCGACCAGCGTCTTGAACGCGGTGTCGCGCGGGCGCAGCGTCGAGCCGGTCAGGGTCAGCCGACGGCGCATGACCTCGAACAGCGGGATCGTCGCGTGCGCCCCGCCCTGCACCGCGATCGAGACGTGGCGGCCGTCGTCGGCGAGGCATTGGAGGTTGCGCGGCACATAGTCGCCGCCGACCATGTCGAGCACCGCCGTCACCCCCTTGCCGCCGGTCGCGGCCTTGACCTCCGCGACGAAATCCTGCGTGCGATAGTTGATCGCATGGGCCGCCCCGAGCGCGCGGGCGGCGGCGCATTTCTCGTCGGAGCCGGCGGTGACGATCGCCGTCACCCCGAACAACCCGCACAACGCAACGCCCATGGTGCCGATCCCCGACGTGCCGCCATGGATCAGCACGCTATCGCCCGCCCCGACAAAGGCGCGCTCGAACAGGTTGGTCCAGACGGTGAACAGCGTTTCCGGCATCGCCGCCGCCTCGACCATGCTCAGCGCGGCGGGCACCGGCAGGCACTGGCCCCAAGGCGCGACGGCATATTGCGCATAGGAGCCGGCGGTGACCAGCGCGCAGACCGGCTGTCCCAGCGCCTCGCGCTCCACCCCGTCGCCCAGCGCCACGACGATGCCCGAGAGCTCCATGCCCAGGATCAACGACGCGCCCGGCGGCGGCGGGTACCTGCCCTGGCGCTGCATGATCTCGGGGCGGTTGACGCCGGCGGCGGCGACGCGGACCAGCACCTCGCCGGCCGCGGGCACCGGCACCGGCCGGTTGACGGACACCAGCACCTCCGGGCCGCCCGGAGCCTCAGGATCGATCGCCTTCATCGTGGCGGGGATCGTATCGGGAATGGCATCCATCGCGGCGTCGCTCCCCATCGGTCGCGCGGTTATTGACATCGCCGGGGCCGCGGTCAACGCTGCGCCCATGGATGACGACGCCCCTCCGCGTCCCGACGACGTTCTGGCCGAGCTGGTCCGCCAGGACCTCGACCGGTTCTCGGTCGTCGAACTTCACGCGCGCGTCGCGACGCTGGAAGGCGAGATCGGCCGCACCCGCCGCAAGATTGAACACGCCGTTAACCATCGCGCAAGCGCCGACGCGCTATTCCGGCGGTGATACGGCATCGCCCCAATATGCCGGCTTCGCGATCGGTCACCCGCTTGATGCGGCGCGACTTGATCACGACATAGGTTGAAACGGGAACGCCTTCCCCTGCGGTCCCCCTGGAGTAAGCTGAAATGCCGTCCTTCGCCCCCGCGCTCGAGACCACCCTGCACAAGGCCCTGGAAGCCGCCTCGTCGCGGCGCCACGAATATGCGACCCTCGAACATCTGTTGCTGGCGCTGATCGCCGACGAACATGCCTCCAAGGTGATGGAGGCGTGCCATGTCGACCTGGGCGAGCTGAAGACCACGGTCGCGCATTACCTCGATACCGAGCTCGACGCGCTCAAGGTCGACGCCGCCACCGACCCCTCCCCGACCAGCGGATTTCAACGGGTCGTTCAGCGCGCGATCCTGCACGTCCAGTCGTCGGGGCGCGACGAGGTGACCGGGGCCAATGTGCTGGTCGCGCTGTTCAGCGAGCGCGAGAGCTATGCCGTCTACTTCCTGCAACAACAGGACATGAGCCGCCTCGACGCGGTCAGCTTCATCAGCCACGGCGTCGGCAAGGGCGGCGCGACGGCCGAGGCCTCGACCCCCAAGGGTGCCGAGGAGGAGAAACCCGCCAAGGGACAGGAGAAGGGCAAGACGGAAAGCGCGCTCAAGCAGTTCACCGTCGACCTCAACGAGAAGGCCAAGATCGGCAAGGTCGATCCCCTAATCGGCCGCGGGCCGGAGGTCGACCGGACCATCCAGATCCTGTGCCGCCGGTCGAAGAACAATCCGCTCTATGTCGGCGATCCCGGCGTCGGCAAGACCGCGATCGCCGAGGGTCTGGCGCGCAAGATCGTCGAGGGCGAGGTGCCCGACGTGCTGCGCGAGGCGGTGATCTATTCGCTCGACATGGGCGCGCTGCTCGCCGGCACTCGCTATCGCGGCGACTTCGAGGAGCGGCTGAAGGCGGTCGTCAACGAGCTGGAGAAGCTGCCCCACGCGGTGCTGTTCATCGATGAGATCCATACCGTGATCGGTGCCGGCGCGACCAGCGGCGGGGCGATGGATGCGTCCAACCTCCTCAAGCCGGCATTGTCAGGCGGCAGCATCCGCTGCATCGGCTCGACCACCTACAAGGAATTCCGCAACCATTTCGAGAAGGACCGCGCGCTGCTGCGCCGGTTCCAGAAGATCGACGTCAACGAACCGACGATCGAGGACACGATCAAGATCCTCGCCGGCCTCCGCTCGGCATTCGAGGACCACCACAACGTCAAATATACCCCCGACGCGATCAAGTCGGCAGTGGAGCTGTCGGCGCGCTACATCAACGACCGCAAGCTGCCCGACAAGGCGATCGACGTGATCGACGAGGTCGGCGCGATGCAGATGCTGGTCGCCCCCAACAAGCGCAAGAAGACGATCACCCCCAAGGAGATCGAGGCGGTGATCGCCACCATGGCGCGCATCCCGCCGAAGAGCGTGTCGACCGACGACAAGCTGGCGCTGGCGACGCTGGAGACCGACCTGAAGCGCGTCGTGTTCGGCCAGAACTCGGCGATCGAGAAGCTGGCGAGCGCGATCAAGCTCAGCCGAGCGGGGTTGCGCGATCCGGAGAAGCCGATCGGCAATTATCTGTTCACCGGCCCCACCGGCGTCGGCAAGACCGAGGTCGCCAAGCAGCTCGCCTCGATCATGGGCATCCCGCTCCAGCGCTTCGACATGTCGGAGTATATGGAGCGCCACAGCGTGAGCCGGCTGATCGGTGCGCCTCCCGGCTATGTCGGCTTCGACCAGGGCGGGCTGTTGACCGATGCGGTCGACCAGCAGCCACATTGCGTCCTGCTGCTCGACGAGATCGAGAAGGCGCATCCCGACCTGTTCAACATCCTGTTGCAGGTGATGGATAATGGCCGCCTGACCGACCAGCACGGCAAGACCGTCGATTTCCGCAACGTCATCCTGATCATGACGACCAATGCGGGCGCGTCGGACATGGCGCGCGAGACGCTCGGCTTCGGCAACCTGACGCGCGAGGGCGAGGACGAGCAGGCGGTGCAGAAGATGTTCACGCCGGAGTTCCGCAACCGGCTGGATGCGATCGTGCCGTTCGGCTACCTCCCGACCGAGGTCGTCGCGCGGGTGGTCGACAAGTTCATCCTCCAGCTCGAGCTCCAGCTCGCCGATCGCAACGTCCACATCAACCTGGACGAGGAGGCCAAGGCGTGGCTGACCGAGAAGGGCTATGACAAGCTCTACGGCGCGCGGCCGATGGGCCGGCTGATCCAAGAGAAGATCAAGCAGCCGCTTGCCGAGGAGCTGCTGTTCGGCAAGCTGGTCCATGGCGGCGAGGTGACCGTGCGGCTCAAGGACGGCGCGCTATCTTTCGCGATCGAGCCCGCTGCGCCGAAGAAGCCAAAAAAGGGCCGTGGCAAGACCGAGACCGCCGAGGTCAAGTGAACCGAACGGCCCGGGAGAGCTCTCCCGGGCCGTTTCGAGACAGGTCTTCGGCACGGTCGTTGGTAAAGGGCCGTTCTTGCGCGCATCGCGACGCTGTCGCATAGCGGCGGCATGGAAGAGCCGGTCGAGAGCCTGTCGTTCGAGGCAGCGCTGAAGCAACTCGAGACGATCGTGTCGCGGCTGGAGAGCGGAGACACCCCCCTGCAGGATGCGATCGACCTGTACGAGCGTGGCGACCGGCTGCGGTCGCTGTGCGCCGAGCGGCTGGATACGGCGCAGGCGCGGATCGAGGCGATCCGGCTGGACCCCGCAGGCAATCCCGCCGGGACTCGCCCCTTTGCGGCAGGCTGAGGTCATGGACCAGCCCAGCCTGCATGAGGTGATGGCCGACATCGCGGCCGATATCGACGCTCGCTTCGACCGGCTGCTGCCGGTGCCCGACGACGCCCGCGCCAACCTGTACCGGGCGATGCGGCACGCGACGATCGGCGGCGGCAAGCGGCTGCGGCCGCTGCTGCTGGTCGCCACCGCCGACCTGCTCGGCGTCGATCGCGAATGC
>NZ_CAHJXA010000172.1 GCF_903644135.1 Sphingomonas bacterium
CCCTCCTGGATCAGGTCCAGGAACTGCAGCCCGCGGTTGGTGTATTTCTTGGCGATCGAGATGACGAGGCGCAGGTTGGCCTCGACCATCTCCTTCTTGGCGATGCGCGCCTCGCGCTCGCCCTTCTGGACCATGTTGACGATGCGGCGGAACTCGCCGAGCGCCATGCCGGTCGCCTGCGCGATCTCGCCGATCTCGATGCGGATGCGGTCCACCGCGCCGCCCTCGTTGGCGACGAAGGCGGTCCACTTCTTGTCCAGCTTCCCCACCGACGCCAGCCAGCTGTCGTCGAGCTCATGGCCGACATAACGGTCCAGGAAGTCCTTGCGGTTGACCTTGTGCCGCTCCGCCAGCCGCAGCATCTGCCCGCCCAGCGTCGTCAGCCGCCGGTTGAAGCTGTAGAGCTGGTCGACGAGATATTCGATCTTGGCATTGTGGAACTGAACGCTCTCGACCTCGGCGGTCAGCTCCTCGCGCAGCTTCTGGTACTTGCGCTCGTCGCTCGCCGACAGCTCGCCGCCCGCCGCCATCGCGTCGAGCCGGGTGCCCTGGAGCTTGGCGAACTTCTTGTAAAGCGCGGTGATGTTGGCGAACCGCTCCAGCGCCTGGGGCTTGAGCTGCTCCTCCATCTGCGCGAGCGACAGGGTGTTGTCTTCGTCGTCGTCATCGGCGGGGCGCGGCGCACGGCGCTCGGTCAGCGCGTCCTCGTCCTCATCGACGATCGGTTCCTCCTTGACGTCTTCCTCTTCCTTGAACGACGCGCCGGCGGTCTTCTCGCTGATTTCGCCGCCCTCTTCCTCGGCCGCCTCGACCTGCTCCGCCGAAGGGCCCTTGCTCAGCATCGCGTCGAGGTCGAGGATCTCGCGCAGCTGCATCGTGCCTTCGTTGAGCGCGGTCGACCAGTCGATGATGGCGTTGAAGGTGATCGGGCTCTCGCACAGGCCCAGGATCATGGTGTCGCGCCCGGCCTCGATCCGCTTGGCGATCGCGATCTCGCCCTCGCGGCTCAGCAGCTCGACCGCCCCCATCTCGCGCAGGTACATGCGGACGGGATCGTCGGTGCGATCGACCGTCTCCTTCTTTTTCTCCGGCAGGGGCACGCCGCCATCGGCCTCGGCGTCGACGGTCTCGACCTCGTCCTCGTCGGCCTGGCTCTCGGTCTCGCCGTCCTCGCCCGCCTCGTCATTCTCGACGATGTTGACGCCCATCTCGTTGAGGGCGCTCATCGCGTCCTCCAGCTGGTCGGAGGACATCTGGTCCTGCGGCAGCGCCTCGTTGAGCTGGTCATAGGTGATGTAGCCGCGCTTCTTGGCGCGGGCGACCAGCTTCTTGATGTTGGCATCGTTGAGGTCGATCAGCGGCGAGTCGACCGCATCCGGTGCTTCCGCCGTGTCCGCCGCCATGTTTGCTTTCGCCATCAACGTTCCTCGGGTCCTAGCTTTTCGGTATCCAGGGCGCGGGCGTCTTCGTTCGCCTGCACCAGATTTGCAAGCCGCTGATCCAGCGCCTGCCGTTCCTTGACCAATGCCACCTGTCGCTCGAACGCCGCGTCGGTGAAGCCGATCTGCATCGCGTGGGTCGCATCCGACAGCAACGCATCCACTTCCGGCCGGGCCACCAGGATCGCGATTGCCTCGTCGAGGTCGGCGCAAGCCCGCTGCGGATCGGCCCTCCGCTGCGTGAACGAATAGGGCATCGTGTCCGCCCTCAACAGATCGCTGGCAACCTCGTCGAACCCGGACTTTGCCAATATGGTGATGAGGTTAGCGCTATCAAGCGCGCCGCCCCCTGACGACCTGTCCTCCAGCGCGAGATCGACCGCCGCCTCGAACAACCGACCCAGCGCGCCGTCGGCGAGGCGCAGAGAGCCCAGCACCTCGACATGGCGGGCGATCTCGGCGGGGTGGCGGATCAGTCCGGCGAGGACCGCCTTGGCGAGCACCCGGTCGATCCCAGCCGCACCGACCGCCTTTGCAGCGGCGGAGACCGGCAGGATCGGCTGCCAGCTCTTCGTGCCCTTCGGCCGCTTCTCGAACGGCACGAAGGGCCGGCGCGGCGGCGGCGCGAACTGTGCGTCGCAGCGGCGCCGGAAGTCGGCCTGGTACTCGCCGCGCACCGATGCGTCGGTGATCGTGCCGGCAAGGTCGGTCAGTCGCCGCTTGAGCCCGGCGCGCTGCTCGGGCGTGTCGAGCGGTTCGGCCGCGAGCTCGGCCTGCCACAGTCGCTCGACCAGCGGCTGAGCGGCGGCGATCAGCGGCTCCAGCGCACCACGGCCTTTGGCACGCACGAGATCGTCCGGGTCCTGCCCCTCGGGCAAGGTCGCGAACGCCAGGCTCTTGCCCGGCGCGAGCATCGGCAGCGCGCGGTGCGCCGCCCGCAGCGCCGCCTTCTGCCCCGCCGCATCGCCGTCGAGACACAGGATCGGCACGTCGCTCAACCGCCACAGCCGCTCGATCTGCGCCTCGGTCAGCGCCGTGCCGAGCGGCGCGACGACCTCGCCGATCCCGGCCTGTGCCAGCGCGATTGCGTCCATATAGCCTTCGACCACCAGCACGCGGTTCGCCTTGCGGCTGGCCGGGGCGGCACGGTCGAGGTTGTAGAGCGTGCGCCCCTTGTCGAACAACGGCGTATCGGGGGAGTTGAGATATTTGGGCTCGCCCTCACCGATCACGCGGCCGCCGAACGCGATCACCCGCCCGCGCGGATCGCGGATCGGGATCATCAAGCGGCCGCGGAAGCGGTCGTACGGCTCCTTGCCCTCGACCTGGATCAGCAGCCCCGCCTCGATCAGCAGCGGGTCGCCATAGTCCTTCAGCGCCGCGCGCAGCTTGCCGCGGCTGTCCGGCGCGAAGCCCAGCCCGAATGCCCGCGCCGTCTCCGCCGACACGCCGCGCTTCGCCAGCACGCCGCGCGCCTCCGCACCTGCGAGGCCGTTCAACTGCTCCGCGAACCAGGCGGCGGCGTCGGCCATTGCCTCGTGCAGCCCCTTGGCGCGCTCCTGCTTCTCGGCGGCCTGGCGGTCCATCGCCGGCATCTCCAGCCCGGCGGCCTGCGCCAGCTCCTTGACCGCGTCGATGAACGGCAGTCCGCGCTGGTCGGTCATCCACCGGATCGCATCGCCATGCGCCGAGCAGCCGAAGCAGTGGTAGAAGCCCTTGTCGTCGTTGACGTAGAAGGAGGGCGTCTTCTCGTTATGGAACGGGCAGCAGCCGCGCATCTCGCGGCCGGCCTTCTGCAGCTTGGTGGTCTTGCCGATCAGCGCCGACAGCGACGTGCGTGCGCGCAACTCGTCGAGGAAGGCGGGAGAGAGACTCACGCCGGCATTATAGCAGCTAATGTGCGGAAATGGCGGTCCGTGACAAGCCTCAGGCGAGCGCCGCCTTCACCAGCCCGCTCGCGCGGCTCATGTCGAGGCTCGCCGCGTGCCGCGCCTTCAGTTCCGCCATCACCCGACCCATGTCCTTAATGCCGCTCGCGCCCAGCTCGGCCTTGATCGCCTCGATCGCGGCTTTGGTATCAGACTCGCTCATCTGCGCCGGCAGGAAGCGTTCGATGACTGCGACCTCAGCGGCCTCCGACGCCGCCAGTTCGGGGCGGTTTCCGGCCTCGTACAGCGCGATCGACTCGCGGCGTTGCTTCACCATCTTCTGCAGCACCTCGACCACCAGCGCGTCGTCGTCCTCGGGCGCTTTCCCCGTTCGAGCCTCGATGTCGCGGTTCTTCACCGCCGCCTGGATCAGGCCGATCGCGGCGCGGGCTTCCTTGTCGCCGGCCTTCATCGCGGCGATCTGGGCGGATTTGATGTCGTCTCGAATCATGACCTGCGCGCCCATAGCAGATTGACGCATCGGGAGCGCGGCCCTAGCGGACGGCGCTTAGCGACATCGCCGCCGACCCGAGGAGTGCCCGCCTGACCATGGCCGACGCCAACGCCCTTTCCATGTCCAAGCCCGAAGGCGCGACCGGCGTCCTCGTCCTCGCCAGCGGTGAGGTGGCGTGGGGTCGCGGCTTCGGTGCCGAGGGGTCCGCGGTGGGCGAGGTGTGCTTCCACACCGCGATGACCGGCTATCAGGAGATCATGACCGATCCGTCGTTCGCCGGCCAGATCATCACCTTCACCTTCCCGCACATCGGCAATGTCGGCGCCAATCCCGACGACGTCGAGGCCGACCGGCCGCACGCGCTCGGCATGATCGTGCGCGAGGACGTGACCGCGCCGTCGAGCTTCCGCGCGGTCGAGCGCCTCGACGGCTGGATGAAGCGCCACGCGCGCATCGGCCTGGCCGGGATCGACACGCGCGCGCTGACCCGGCGGATCAGGGCGGGGGGAGCGCCCAACGGCGTCGTCGCGCACTCGTCCGCGGGCGAATTCGACCTGCCGCTGTTGCTCGACATGGCGCGCGGCTGGCCGGGGCTGGAGGGGATGGACCTCGCCAAGCAGGTGTCGACCGACACGCATTATGGCTGGGAGGGCGGCGTCTGGCGGCTCGGCTTCGGCTATGGCGAGCATGAGGAGGGAGCGGCCAAGCCCCACGTCGTCGCGGTCGACTATGGCTCCAAGCACAACATCTTCCGCCACCTCGCGCTCGCCGGCGCGCGGGTGTCGGTGGTGCCGGCGACCGCCTCGTTCGAGGACATCATGGCGCTGGAGCCCGACGGCTTCTTCCTGTCCAACGGCCCCGGCGACCCGGCGGCGACGGGGGACTATGCGGTGCCGGTGGTCCGGGCGATGCTGGACACGGGCAAGCCGCTGTTCGGCATCTGCCTGGGCCACCAGCTGCTCGGGCTGGCGGTGGGGGCGACCACCACCAAGATGTTCCAGGGCCATCGCGGCGCCAACCACCCGGTCAAGCGGCTGGCCGACGGCGCGGTCGAGATCACCAGCATGAACCACGGCTTCGCGGTCGAGCGCGGCAGCCTGCCGGGGGGCGTGACCGAAACCCACGTCTCGCTGTTCGACGGCAGCAACGCCGGGCTGGAGCTGGACGGGGGTCGGGCGTTCAGCGTCCAGTACCACCCCGAGGCGAGCCCAGGACCGCAGGACAGCTTGTATCTATTCGAGCGGTTTGTGGGAATGTTGGGACGATAATATGGGGGGATGGTGGAGAATTTGGATTGTCGCAACTGCATTGTTGTTTGCGCTCGCACTGCTCTCAAGCTTTGCAAAGCGCGACTATGTTGAGTTGGCGCGATCAGCCAAAGTCGTACCATCGACGTGTGTACCACTGACGGGATACGTATCCTCCGACGATCCATATGCCGAACTGGGTACGGTGATCGACACCAACAGTCAGGGAGGAGAAGACAAGCCGTGGGAAAAAGACCCCATCATTAAGACCAGTAGTTTGTGGGTTAGATACACAAGTTGGTCAGCCCTCGGAGCGAACCTACTTGTAGCATTTGCCGTAGCAGGTCTTCTCGCCGTCTCAGGACTAGCGTTCCGCTGGGTTTATCGCGGGTTTAGAAAGAACGAGGCTTAATGCCCAAACGCACCGACATCTCCTCCATCCTCGTCATCGGCGCGGGGCCGATTGTCATCGGGCAGGCGTGCGAGTTCGACTATTCGGGGACGCAGGCGATCAAGGCGCTGAAGGAGGAGGGCTATCGTATCGTCCTGGTCAACTCGAACCCGGCGACGATCATGACCGATCCCGAGCTGGCCGACGCCACCTATGTCGAGCCGATCACCCCCGAGGTCGTCGCCAAGATCATCGAGAAGGAGCGCCCCGACGCCGTCCTGCCGACGATGGGCGGTCAGACCGCGCTCAACACCGCGCTGGCGCTGTTCCACGACGGCACCCTCGCCAAATACGGCGTCACCATGATCGGTGCCGATGCCGAGGCGATCGACAAGGCCGAGGACCGGCTGAAGTTCAAGGACGCGATGACCCGCATCGGCCTCGCCTCCGCCCGCTCGGCGATCGCGCACAGCGTCGAGGAGGCGCTGGCAGGGCTGGAGGTCACCGGCCTGCCAGCGATCATCCGC
>NZ_CAHJXA010000173.1 GCF_903644135.1 Sphingomonas bacterium
GCGGCGCGGCCGTGCAGCCCGGCATCGTGATGCCGTAGCCGCAACGCAAAGCCGTCGGCGAACCCGCGCGCCTCGGCGACCTGATCGGGCGGCAGCGTGCGGGCGGGCATCGGCACCTTGAGGTGCTTGCCCGACGCCGCCGGCGCGTCGGCGGTATAGGCAAGCTCGACCTCAGGCTCATCGGCGATCGCCCGGGCGGTGCCGGCGAGGACGGCCTTGAGGCGGTCGAGGGGGGTGTCGGCAGGCATTACCAGAGCGTCTCGCAGCCCAGGCGCGCGAGTTCGCGATCACGGGTGATGACGATCAGCTGCTCACATCGAGCCTGACCGGCGATCAACCGATCAAAGGGATCGCGGTGCGGGCCGTCGAGATAGGCCGCTTCCAGCGCATGGCAATCGGTGATCGCCATGAGGTCGAAGCCGTTAGCCGCCAGCAGTTGCGGGTATTCAGCCCGGAACGCCGGGATGGCGGTCAGCCGCCCATTGTGCGACTTGATGCCGATTTCCCAAATGCTGACGACGCTGAGGTGGATGCGGGCAGTCGATTCCTCGATCAGGCGTCGGGCGTTTTCGCCGAGGCGGGGGCTATCGACCCACCACCACAAAGCAGCATGCGTGTCGAGCAGGTAGCCGTTCAAAAGCCGTGCTTCTCAGATCGCTTGCCTTCCCAGAGTTCAAGCTCCTCTTCCGATAGCGGCGCATCAAACGCATCCCAGTCGATCTTGTCCGTCACCGTTAGCCCGCCCGGCTTGCGCTTCGGCCGGACCACCGGTTCAATCGGCACGAGCTTGGCGCACGGCACGCCGGCCTTAGCGACGATGATTTCTTCGCCCGCACGCGCACGATCGACGAGGCGCGACAGATGCGTCTTCGCTTCGTGGATATTGAACGTCTTTTGCGGATCGGCCTCGGCCATCGTCGCCTCCTTGAGTGGACTAACTATCCTAGTCCACCCCGCCCATCAACCCTTCCCTACCACGCTCTCCGGCAGGTCCTTCCCGAACACGCGCTGGTAATATTCCGCCACCAGCGACCGTTCCGCCTCGTCGCACTTGTTGAGGAAGCTCAGCCGGAAGGCGAAGCCGACGTCGCCGAAGATCAGCGCGTTCTGCGCCCAGGTGATGACGGTGCGCGGGCTCATCACCGTTGAGATGTCGCCGTTGACGAAGCCCTTGCGCGTCAGGTCGGCGACGCGGACCATGGCGTCGACGGTCTTCTTGCCGTCGGGCTTGTCATACTCGCCCGACTTGGCGAGGACAATCCGCGCCTCGATCGCCGCCGGCAGGTAGTTGAGCGTCACCACCACGTTCCAGCGGTCCATCTGGCCCTGGTTGATCTGCTGCGTGCCATGGTACAGCCCGCTGGTGTCGCCCAGCCCGACGGTGTTGGCGGTGGCGAACAGTCGGAACCAGGGACTGGGACGGATGACGCGGTTCTGGTCCAGCAGGGTCAGCTTGCCCTCGGTCTCCAGCACGCGCTGGATCACGAACATCACGTCGGGGCGGCCGGCGTCGTACTCGTCGAACACGAGCGCGGTCGGCGTCTGCAGCGCCCAGGGGAGCAGGCCTTCGCGGAACTCGGTCACCTGCTGGCCGTCGCGCAGCACGATGGCGTCGCGGCCGACCAAGTCGATGCGGCTGATGTGCGCGTCCAAATTGATGCGGATGCACGGCCAGTTGAGCCGCGCCGCAACCTGCTCGATATGCGTCGACTTGCCGGTGCCGTGATAGCCCTGCACCATCACGCGGCGGTTGTGCGCGAACCCGGCGAGCACCGCCAGCGTCGTGTCGTGGTCGAACACATAGGCGGGGTCGAGGTCCGGCACGCGCTCGTCGGCCTCGCTGAACGCCGGCACTTCCCAGTCCAGGTCGAGCCCAAAAGCGTCGCGCACCTTCACCATCTTGTCGGGCACGTCGAGCAGGGTCGTTGCCCGGCTGTCGGGCTGGATATTGGGGATGTCGGTCATGGCGCGCCTCGTTTCACGCCATGCCTTACGGCCAAGCGGGGTGCCGCATCAACCGGGTTGGGCGATGGACAGGTGGTCAAAACCGCAGCAGCATGCGGGCGAGGGGAGAATCGACATGGCGACGCGGCACGGCTTTCCGGTGTGGTACGAACTGGTGACGCCCGACCCCGACGCCGCGACCGGCTTCTATCAAGCGGTGACGGGCTGGACGATCGATCCGGCACCCGCGGCTGGTCCCGACTATCGCATGATCGCCGGTCCCGATGGCGGCGTCGCCGGGATGCTGCGGCTCGATGCGGCGATGCAGGCGGGCGGGGCGCGGCCGACCTGGCTGGCCTATATCGGCGTCGACGACCCCGACCACACGGCCGGGCAGGCATGTGATCTCGGCGGCGGCGTGGTCGTGCCGCCGACCGACATCCCCGGCATCGGCCGCTTTGCGCTGCTGACCGATCCGCAGGGCGCGCCCTTCTATGTCATGCGTGGGCACAGCGACGCGCCGTCGACATCGTTCGCCGAACACCGGGTCGGCCGCTTCGGCTGGAACGAGCTGTCGACCACCGATGGTGACGTGGCCCTCGCCTTCTACGGCGCGCTGTTCGGCTGGGAAAACCGCGAGACGATGGATATGGGGCCGATGGGCGGCTACCATTATCTCGACCGGGAGGAGACCCGGCTGGGGGCGATGGTCGAGATGAAGGGCCATCCGGCGGGCTGGCGGCTCTACATCAACGTCGCCGACATCGATGCGGCGGTGGAGGCGGTGCGCGCCGGCGGCGGCCGCGTCGACATGGGGCCCTATGCGGTGCCGACCGGCAACGTCATCGTGATCGGCACCGACCCGCAGGGCGCGGGCTTTGCGCTGGTCGGGCCGGGGAAGTAGGAGGAGCGACGTCGGCCCGCCCTACGCGAACGCCGGTGCCTGGCGCAGCTGCTGATAGGCGGCGACCACCTTCTGCAGCGCCGCCTCGTGGCTGCGATCGCCGCCGTTGCGGTCGGGATGGTAGCGGCGGACCAGCTCGGCATAGCGTTTGCGCAAGGCCATCCGGTCGGCGGTGGCGGCGAGCCCCAGCGTCTTGAGGCTGGTGCGGTCCTGCCCCGACAGCGGCTTGCCGTCGGTCCGCTCGGGTGCGTGCTCGCGACGGTAGCGCGCACCGATCGCGTCGAGCGGGTCGGCAAAGTCGGCCCAGCGCGGCCCCGGATCGGTGCCGGCATGAGCAAAGGCGCGGGTCTCGCGCTCCCACCCCGCCAGCGGGCGCTGCGCGGCATAGATCTCCTCGGCGGTCATGCCGTCAAAGTAATTGTAACGGCTGTTGAAGGCGCGGACATGCTCCAGACACAGCCAGCGGAATGCCGGTGGGCCGCCGTCGCTCGCGCCCTCCAGCGGCGGCGCGCGGAACTCGCCGGGCTCGGTACAGCCCGGCTCGCAGCAGACCCGGCCGTTCGCCTCCATCCGGCCGTGGAAGCGGGTCTGAGGTCGATCTTTCTTGTCGGTCGAGTGCGGCACGGATGATCCCTTGGAGTGCGATCGGTGTATATAGGCGCGATGACCGACCCCGCGAATACCCCGCTGACCGGCGTGATCGAGGCGCGGCTAACCGCCGCCCTGTCGCCCACCAACTTGTTGGTCAGCAACGACAGTCACCTTCACGCCGGCCATGCCGGGCATGACGGGTCGGGCGAGTCGCACTTCAGCGTCCGCATCGAAAGCGCCGCCTTCGCCGGCCAGTCGCGGGTTGCGCGGCAGCGACTGGTCAACGCCGCGCTTGCCGATCTGCTCGCCGGCCGCATCCATGCACTCGCCATCAAGGCGACCGCGCCGGGGGAGAGCTGAATGGCCTATGACCTGTGGTACTGGCCGACCATCCAGGGGCGCGGCGAATTCGTGCGGCTGCCGCTGGAGGCCGCCGGCATCGCCTACCGCGACCGCGCGCGCGAGGACGGGGCCGAGGCGATGGTCGCCGACATGGCGAGCCGCGGCGGCCGTGCGCCGTTCGCACCGCCCTACCTGGCGATCGACGGGCTGGCGATCGCGCAGGTCGCCAACATCCTGCTCTACCTGGGCGACCAGCATGCGCTGGCACCATCGGCGATGGGCGATCGCTACTGGCTCCACCAGCTCCAGCTGACGATCACCGACTTTGTCGCAGAGGTTCACGACGTCCACCACCCGGTCGCCAACGGCCTCTATTATGACGAGCAGATGCCGGAGGCGGCGCGCGCCGCCGCGCAGTTCCGTAGCCAGCGGCTGCCCAAGTACCTCGATCACTTCGAGGCGGCGGTCGACTGCAATCCCGGCGACTGGCTGATCGATCACCAGTGGAGCTATGCCGATTGTTCGCTGTTCCAGCTCGTCGAGGGGCTGCGCTACATGTTCCCGCGGCGGATGGCGGTGCTGGAGCCGGGTTATGCCGGGCTGATCCGCATCCATGATCAAGTCGCCGACCTGCCGGGGATCAGGAGCTATCTGAAGAGCGAGCGGCGGCTGCCGTTCAGCACCGAAGGTATCTTCCGCGCCTATCCCGAGCTCGATGACGACGACTGAGCGCGTCCCCCGTCCGGCGGCGCGCATCCTGCTGGTCGACGGGCGCGGCCGGGTGCTGCTGCTGCGCTTCACCCCCGCCGACCGGCCGCCGCTGTGGTGCACGCCGGGCGGCGCGGTCGATCCCGGCGAGAGCTATGCGGAAGCCGCCCGGCGCGAGCTGTGGGAGGAGGTCGGCCTCGACCGCGACTGCGGGCCGGAGGTGGCGCAGCGGACCGCCGAGTTCCTGACCTTCGAGGGGGTCGAGGTGATCGCCGACGAGCGCTATTTCCGCCTCGACATCGACGCGCATGAGGTGAGGGCGGGGGCGCTGACGGCGCTGGAGCAGCAGCTGCTCGACGGCTGGCGATGGTTCGCGGCCGAGGAACTGGCCGTGCTGGAAGAGGCGTATTTCCCGGCGGACCTGGCGACGCTGCTGGAGGAGACCCGGCCGGGTTACTAACCCCATCGTCATGCCGGGCTCGTCCCGGCATCCAGAGCCACCGGCGGGCCGCTGCTTGGCCCTGGACCCCGGGTCAAGCCCGGGTCGACGGGTTGAGGCAATCGAGCGCCCATCCCGCCGCCTCGCGCACCACCTCGGACCCGTCCTCCAATAACGGCGTCAGCGCCCGTGCCAGCGCCGGGTCGCCGCTATTCCCCGCCGCTACCGCCGCGTTGCGCACCAGCCGGTCGCGGCCGATGCGCTTGATCGGTGAGCCGGCGAACACCTGGCGGAACCCGGCATCGTCGAGCGCCAGCAGATCCGCGAGCGCCGGCGCGGCCAACTCCGCGCGTGGCAGGAACGCGCGGTTCGCCCCGGCGGCGGCGGCGAACTTGTTCCACGGGCACACCGCCAGGCAGTCATCGCAGCCATAGATGCGGTTGCCGATCGCCGCCCTGAACTCGTGCGGGATCGGCCCGGGATGCTCGATCGTCAGATACGCGATGCAGCGCCGCGCGTCGAGGCGGTAGGGTGCGGGAAAGGCGTCGGTCGGGCACGCCCGCTGGCAGGCGTCGCATGACCCACAGGCATCGCCGCCGGGCGCGTCCGGCACCAGCGCCAGCGTCGTGTAGATCGCGCCCAGGAACAGCCAGCTGCCGTCGGTGCGGCTGACGAGGTTGGTATGCTTGCCCTGCCAGCCCAGCCCCGCCGCCTCCGCCAGCGGCTTCTCCATCACCGGCGCGGTGTCGACGAACACCTTGAGCGGTGCGCCCGCCTCCGCCGCCAGCCACCGCCCCAACGCCTTCAACGCGCGCTTCACGACATCGTGATAGTCGCCGCCCTGCGCATAGACGGAGATGCGCCCCACTCCGCCCTCGTCCGCCAGCCGCAGCGGATCGGCGGCGGGGGCGTAGCTCATGCCGAGCGCGATCACGCTTCTCACCTCCGGCCACAGCGCGGCGGGGCTGGCGCGGTGATGGGCGCGCTCCTCCATCCAGATCATGTCGCCGTGCCGCCCCTCGTCGAGCCACTGGCGC
>NZ_CAHJXA010000174.1 GCF_903644135.1 Sphingomonas bacterium
CATCATGCGCGAGATCTGCTATTGGCTGCTGACCGGCCCGCAGGGCGGCGAGATCGCCCGGCTGGCGCTCGCGGGCAGCCCGGCGCGGCCGGTGATGGAGGCGCTGGGCGCGCTGCGCGAGCGCTTCCGGCGAACGGTGCGCGTCGACGAACTCGCCGCCATCGCGCGGCTGAGCCCCTCCGCCTTCCACCGCCGCTTCCGCGCGCTGACCGGGCTGGCACCGCTCCAGTACCAGAAGCGGCTGCGCCTGTTGGAAGCGCGCCGGCTGATGGTGACCGGCGTGGCCAATGTCGAGGCCGCCTGCTTCGAGGTCGGCTATGAGAGCCCGTCGCAGTTCAGCCGCGAGTATGCCCGGATGTTCGGAGCACCGCCCAAGCGCGACACGGATGCCACGCGCGGGTTACGGGAGCTGGCGGTGTGACGTGCCGCTCCCGTCAGGTCGACAGGGCCGCCGCCAGCCCGAGCAGCACTGCGAAGGTGCCGAGCGGCATCAGGTGCGAGACGTCGCGGTGCCGAAGCACGGTGAGCGTCGCGACGACGATGACGATCGCGCCCAGGATCAGCCCGGCGATGCGCGTCGCCGGCAGGCAGAGCAGGACGGCGATGCCGATCTCCAGCCCGCCGGTGACGCCGCCCCACCACGCCGGATAGCCCCAGCGGACCAAGTCGCGGCGCACCGCCGGCGAACCGCGCAGGTTGACAGCCCCTGCAACGAGGAAGGCGACGGCGGCCGTCCAGCTGGCAACGACATGCAGCATGTCAGGCCTGCCCCGCCAGCAGCGGCAGCGCTCCAGCGATCATCACGACAGCGGTCAGCAGATGGATCCCGATCGCGCGTGCCGTTGAGCCCCTGGCGGCGAGGATGAGCGTCATGTCGCCAAGTGGTATCAGCGCCTCGACCAGCAGGACGATCCCGAGCAGGCGGGGGCCGCCCCAGGCCAGCACAGCCAGCACCACCAGCCCGGACACGATGTCGCGGCTGCCCTTGAGACGCAGCCACCAGGCCATGTTGGCACCAGCCTCCGGCAGCGGCAGGCCGAAGCTGCGCGTCGCCGCCTGCGGGGCCAGGAGATACATCCCGCCGATCGCGATGATGGCGATCGCGACCAGGATCGCTACGCCGATGGAAAACCAATGCATCGATTTCTCCAATCAAGAACAAACATTATATAGCGTTGCTAGTATACGTTTCAACGCTATGATCCAGCATCTCTAGAGGCAAGATTGCAATGGGCGTAGCAGAACGGAAAACGCGGGAGCGGGACGATCGCGAGCGGCGCATCACGGCAGCCGCGCGTCAGATCGCAACCGCGGAAGGCTGGGACGCGGTGACGATCCGGCGGCTGGCCGAGGCGATCGAATACAGCCAACCCGTCCTCTACGCGCATTTCGCCAATCGCGACGCGATCGTGGCCGCGGTCGCGGTCGATGGCTTTCGGGAACTCGCCGATGCGCTTCGGCACGCGCGAGACGGTCGCGCCAACGGCCGCGATGCGATCCGTGCCGTCGCCTTCGCCTATCTCGCCTTCGCCAGCGATCAGCCCGCCATCTACGAGGCGATGTTCACCCTGCCCGCCGGCCTGCGTTTCGCGGAGGCCCACACCCCACCCGCAGCGCGCGACGCCTTTGAGGCCCTGGCAGCCGTGGTGCCGGGCGACGACACCGCCACCGAGACGTTCTGGGCGGCGCTGCACGGTCTGGTCGCGCTGGAGCGGGCGGGCAGGATCAGGGCTTCGGCGCGCGAGGAGCGGCTGACGCTCGCCGTCAACGGCCTGCTCGGCTATTGATGCTCGACCTCGGGCGTCAGGCCATGTTCGGCGGCTCCAGCGTTCCCAGCCAGGCGACCAGCGCCAGCACGGCTATCGCACAGCCCGTCTCCGCCAACAGGCTGCGGCGAAGAAGGATCAAGGCCCCGGCAGGGTCCCGGCCATCGATCGAGCGGCGAAGCGCCGGTCCGTACAGCCAGCGATTGAGCGCAGCGAGCGCCAGCATGGCTGCGAACAGCGCGAGCTTGCCGAGCAGCAGCCTGCCCCACAGGCTCGCACCCAGCGTTCCAACCTGACCTGGCCCGACCAGGAACCAGCCGTTCACGATGCCGGTCAAGGCGAGCACGCCCACCGTCGCGGTGCCGATCGACGCGAAGCCGGAAAGCGCCTGATGTGCCGACCGGAGCCGCCCGCCATCCATGCCGGCGGCCGGAGGCGACAGCATCGCTGCCAGCGCCAGCAGCGCCCCCACCCACAGGCCGCTTGCGAGCAGGTGAGCGATGTCGGCCGCAAGATGCACCCAACCCGCAACGCCCTCGCCCGCGATTCCATGCCCACTCCAGGCGAGCGTCGCGAGGGCGAGCGTCGCGCCGGCCCCTGACACCGTCGCGGCGTGCCTTCCGCTCATCGCCGCCGCAACGATGGCGATCGCCAGCGCGGCGGTCCGCACGATCCACGCCGTTCCTACCGCCGTCTCGCTCAGCACGGTCCGCACGGCGTCGGTGTCGATCGGCCAGGCAGGCGTACCCGCCATCCCGGCGGCCAGCACCGGCAGGGACACGAGCGAGGCAAGCATCGCGACCGCCGGCGCGAACCGGAACGCCGCGCGTGCTCGGCCGGGCAGCTCCTCGCCTGTTCCGGGCGTCAGCAGCAGCAACGCGGCCGGCACCCCGGCCGCAGCGCACAGCGTCAGGTACAGCGCGAGCCGGATCGCGATCACGCCCGGATCGCTATCGCACCTGGAACGCGAGTACCCCGGTGACGTGGTGGGTGTCGGCGGCGGTGGTGTGGTAATCGACCTCATATGCCCCGGGCGCGAGCGGCCGCGCGGGGCGAAGGTGAATGGTCACCCCGTCGGCTTCGAACGAGATCGCGGCGGGGACGCGGCCGGCTTTGCTCCGCTTCAGCATCGCGCCCGAGAATTTGGGCAGCAATCGCTCGCTGAAGCGCAGGTCGATCGTGGCGGGCGCGGCAGTCGTTGCTCCCTCCGCTGGTGTCGAAGCGATCAGCCTTGCATGGGCCTCAAGCGCAGCGGGTGCGGCAAGCAGGACGGCGACCGCGAGCGCGTGGCGGACAGTCATGGGATACTCCTCTGCATGGATCAGCTTCCGTAGCGCAAGCGGACGTAGAGCATGAAGCTTTTCACGCCGCGGCCGCCATAGCTTGGCACCAGCGCGGCCGGGTAGGCATAGGCACTGGCCAGCCCGCCGACCGCGACGAACAGGTGCGGCCGGACCGGCGTCTCCCGCTGATAGCCGAGCGACAGCTTCTCGACCGGGTAGATGATACCCGCCTGACGGGTCTGGCCGAAAAGTTCGTTCTCGTCCTCCCGCTCGACCCGCCCGTACACCTCGTTGCGCCCGAACATCAGCGCGCTCTCGGCGAGGAAGCCGGTCAGCGCAGGACCGGGCTCCTCGCCCTTGACGCTGAAGGCGATCGTGGTCGCCCAATTCCGGCCGGTGCCCAGCGGCTTGTTGTAGGTGGCCGACGCCGTCGTGCGCTGCTCGTCGACATCGGGTTCGAGCTGCTCGGGCGAGTGGAGATGGCCGGTCGATAGCTGCAGCGACAGGTCCGCCGTCGGGTTCCAGGACGCACGGACGGACCAGCTGTCGAGCCGCGGCGTCTCGAAGTTCCAGCGGTGCTGATCGGGTTCGCGGCCCTTGAAGGCGCTCGCCTCGATCTTCCAGCTGCCGCCCGAGAAGCCGGCGGTGACGACGCCATAGGTGATGTGAGTCGAATCGAACCAGTGATGCCCGATCGGCGCTTCCGGATCGTCCATGCCAGAGATGCGGTGCATGAAGGTCGGCGGCCCCAGCGCAGGTTCGCCGGGCAGGCCGGCATAGAGCGTCACTTCGCGCCCGCCGCCGAGTTGATGCGCCCAGCTCCCGGCCAGCTCCATGAACAGGTCGTGCGGATGCTGCCGGTCGATCAGCGGCGTGCGGCCATCGGCGGTCTCACCGGTCGCGAACAGCAGCGGGTAGCCCTGCGGCCCCATGATCGGGTCGAGCGACATCATCAGGCGAAGACCGATGCGGTCGGCTTCCGACACGTCGCGCGACGCCATCAGCATTGCCATCGACGCGCTGAACGCGCGCGTCTGCCCGCGCGGTGCACCCTGATGGTCGTAGATGCCGTTGATCCAGCCCTCGGCCATGAGGTTCCAGCCGCCGGCCTCGAACATCCGCCCGCGCATCGGCGAACTGTCGGGCTGCCATGCGGTGCCCGAACTCTCGCGCGTCATCGCCTCGTGGCCGAGCATCCCCTGCATCGTCATGCCCGCCATCGGGCCGGCCATGTTCATCCCGGCCATGGCGGTGCCGGACGGATCAGCGCCGGCACCCATGCCCGGCATCGGCCCCATGGCCTGCGACCGGGTGTCGGTCGGGGTCGGCGCGGTGGTCGCTGGTGGAGCGGAGGCGGGTGCTGATGGCATCGCCATGCCGGGCATCTGCTGCGCGGTTGCAGGTGCCGCGATCATGGCGGCCGCCCCTGCCGCTCGCGCCCACCGCCTGCATGTTCCACTCGCTTTCGCCATGCGATGCCGTGTAGCATCCGTACCATGGTACGGAGTCAAGCGGTTTGGCTGACGATCGGCGAACTCGCCGGCGAGAGCGGCGTCGGGGTTGAGACGGTCCGCTATTACCAGCGGCGCGGGCTGATGCGAACGCCAGCGCGCCCTGCGGGCGGCGGCATCCGCCACTATGGCGAGGATGATCGTCGTCGGCTCCGCTTCATCCGCGCGGCGCAGGATGCGGGCTTCACCCTCGACCAGGTCGGCGAGCTGGTGCTGCTGGACGCGACCCTCGATCGGCCCGAGGCACTGGCGCTTGCCCGCAAACAGATGGCCATCCTCGATGAACGGATCGCGAGGCTGATCGACGCGCGAGCGGCCCTGGCGACGCTCGCCGACAGCTGTGCCGCAGGCGGCACCGGCCCCTGCCCGATCATCGCCGCCTTCGACCGTCCCGGCTCAGCCTCTGGGATTGCCGCGGAACAGGCGGCTGACGGGGATGTAGCGATCCGGGCGGACGTGCGGCAGGCGCTGGACGTCGTCTGACGCGGCTGCCTTGGCGTGCTTCAATCACCTGGCAAGCGGGCCAGAAAGGCGGCTCCTCCCAAGTAGGTCTGTCCGAGCGTCAGGTCGCCGCCATGCGCCCGCAGGATCTGGCGGGCGAGCGCGAGACCGACGCCGCTGCCCGCCGGCTTGGTGGTGAAGAACGGCCGGAAGATCGCCTCCGCCTCCGCGTCGTCCACCCCGCAGCCATTGTCGGCGACCTCCATGATCGTCTCGTCGGCGGTGGCGACGATGCTTAGCCGGACCTGCGGTGTCGGCGCATCGGCGACGGCCTCGGCAGCGTTCTGCAACAGCGCCCAGACGGCGGCGGTCAGCTGGTCGGCGTCGCCGCGCATCGCCGCGGACAGCCGGTCGCTCTGCGCCGTCAGCGTGACGCCCGGCCAGCGGATCGCGAACAGCCGCACGAGGTCGGCGACGAACTCCGCCGCGTCGACGCGCCCGGGAACCGGTGCCGGCAGCCTGGCGAGCGCGCGATAGGCTTCCCCGAACCGCTGGAGCCCCGCCGCGCGGCGCGCGATCGTGCCGACCGCGTCTCGGACCGCGACCAGGTCGGGTTCGGCGTCGTCGACCATGTCCGCCGCCGTCCGGCTCAGCGAGGCGATCGGGGTCAGGGCGTTGACGACCTCATGGCTGAGCACCTGGACGAGGTCGCGCAGCGTCGCCGCCTCGGTCGCCTTCAGCTCGGCGTCGATGTCGATCAGCGCCGCGAGCCGGCTGTTCGCACCGCCGCCGGCGAGGTCGCTGGTGACGAGCGCGTAGGTCCGTCCGGCCAGCTCCACCGACGCGGCACGGCCGGCCGGACCTGCCGCTATGGCCTCGCCGAGCGTCGCTGGCGGCGCG
>NZ_CAHJXA010000175.1 GCF_903644135.1 Sphingomonas bacterium
GATCGCGGGAGCCGTGCCGGTGGGCGTTGCCGTGCTGAGGCACTGCACCGTCACCAGCGTGGCGGAGTAAGGGAAGCCGAGCTGACGCAAGCCGCCCCACTTGCTGTTCAGTAGGTTGGGCAGGTTGAGGATGTCGGCGAAGAGCGTGACGCGCGACTTGCCAACGAAGGTTGGGAATTCCTGCTCAAGATGAAGATCGATCCGCGTATTGGCACGGTTGCGGGCGATGTTCTTGGGCGCGATCACGCCGCGATACTTCTTGAGTACCGAACTGTTGACATAACCATCGAGGGCCGCTTGCGTCGCGGCGCTGTCATAGGACACGATCGGATCGTTCGGACCGGTCGGAACATACAGCAGATTGGTCGGGCTCGTCGTCCCCGTGGTCAGCACCGTGCCGAACACTGCCGACCGCGTCGTCACGTTGTCGAGCATCGTATAGCTGAACGGCCGGCCCGCCTTGGTATCGCCGAACAGCTGGATCCGCGTCTTGTAATCACGGTAAAACGCGTGATCGAAGCCGATGCTGTACTTGAACTCGTAGCGCGTCTGGTTGTCCGAGATACCATAGACGGCATTGTTGGGATCGGCGAAGCTCTGATAGCGATAGTTGGAGTTGATCGTCGACGAGGTGGCGTCGCCCACGTCGCGGACGTCCTGCGCCGAAATGCTACCGCCCAAGCTCAGGCCAAAGCCAAAATCCTTGCTGGCGCGGATGACGCCGACATGGCTGCGGCCCTTTGTCGAGTTCTTGACGATGATATCGTAATTGGTGTCCGCAAAGCCGGTGTAGGGATTGCCATAGCGAGGCCGGCCATCGGGCAGTACGCCGAGCTGTACCGAGCGCGCGTCGGTGAACACGACTCCGTCGATGTTCTTAGAGAAATAGTAATCTGCACCAAAGTCGATGCCGAAGAACTTATAATCCGCCGATAGCGTTGCCTTTAGCTCCCTAGGCAGGCGGAAGTTGGGGTCCAATGCACCGGTGTTCGTCCTGGGCAGAGTCGTGCTGCCGGTCACGTTGGTCGCGTAGGCGGTCACCAAGGGCGATACCGTCCCCGTCACGCCGTTCAGCGCGGCGTTGCAGACGGCGACGGGAACGCCGCCGGTGCAGGTGTTCGCGCCACTCGCCGACCGCGTGATGGTCACCGAGTTCGTGGTGATCGTGTTGGAGAAGCTGTTGGACAGGTAGATGTCCGGCGTCCCGCCGCCGAAGATGCCGGCACCGCCGCGCAGCCGCAGATGAGAGAACTTGCCATCGGGACGGAAGGAGAAGCTGGCACGCGGTTCGAACAACTCCAGACCCTTGTAGGTCTTGGTGTTAGTGAAGTTGTAGCGTGCATCAAAATACGGATTGTAAACCGGCGCTTCATTCTGAGCATAGATGCTCTCGCGTGCGCCATAAGTGACGGTCAGGTTCGGCGTGACCTGCCAGTCGTCCTGGAAGCCGAACGCAATTTGCGTGTAGCGGAAATCAGCCGCCGCGGGCGCCACCGGTGCCGCGTAGATCAGCTGGTTCGCGTTGCCCGCATTGTAATCCGCAAGGGAGTCGAAATACCAAGAACCAAGGCTGTTCTGGACGAAATTATTGTAGGTGTGGTTCTGCGTTACGTCGATCAGCAGCTTCACCTCGTGGTCGCCCGCATGATAGCGAGCAAGCAAGGAGCCCTCGACCGTGTCGAAGTTGAGCTGATTGGTCTGACGCGAATTGTCCGGTCCGAAGACCACCTTGGGAGAGCCGCTGGAACAACCGGTGACGGATTGCGCCGCCGCCGTCTGCACGGTGCTGAACGGCGTCGTAGCGAAAGTGGGATCGTCGCAGACGGTGAACTGGCCTGAATTGCGGCCGTTAAGCGGCTCCTGTCCGCGGACCGTCTTCCGATAGATGCCGCGGGCCTCCGTGGAGAAATTGTCAGTCCACTGTGAGTTCAGCTGGACGATGCCAGCGCGCAGCAACTCGGTTAACGCATAGGCGTTGGAGCTGAGACCATAGCTGGGACCAGTCGCTGAGGTCGAAGTGCCGTTCTGGCTGACCAGCGAGTCGTACGAGTTGACGTACGAAAGCGACAGCTTCTGCCCGTCTGTGATGTTGGCGTCGATCCGGCCGACAATCTTCTCGTCCTTACGTGGATTGACGACCAGCGTGTTGCCAGGAACGACCGTCGGATATTTCGCGGCGGTTATGCCATTGATATTGTCGATGATCCCTTGGTTCAGATTAGGGATCTGCCCGAGCAGCGTGCTGAACGGACGGGGGTCGACGTTCTTCTCCGCAGTTACCATGAAGAACAGGCGGTCCTTGATGATCGGGCCGTCGAGTTCCGCACCATAAGTTTTGGAATTGAACTTCGGATTGACGATGACGTTGCTGCCGATCTTATTGCCCGTCAGACCGTCGGTGTTTTCCGAGTAGAAGCCAGTGCCGTGAAACTTGTTGGTTCCAGACTTCAGGACGGCATCGATAACACCACCCTGAAAATTGCTCTGACGGAAGTCGTAGGGAGCGATCGAGAGCGAGACCTGCCCGATCGCATCGAAGGGAACGGGGCCGCGGTTGGTGGGGCTAGCATCCTGGTTCAAACCAAAGGTGTCGCCCACGGTTACACCGTTGATCGTGAACTTGTTATAGCGGGGATTGACGCCTGCGAACGACACCGCGCCGCCGCGATCGCCGGTGTTCGACAGGTCAAGCGTCGCGAACGGATCGCGTTTCTCGATATCGCGAATGTCGCGGTTGACCGAGGCGACCTTGCGGACATCCGACTGGGTCAGGATCGTTTGCGGACCATCGGAACGCGTGCCGGCACCGGCAACGCGCGACGCCGTGACGACGATGTCGCCGCCGGTGCCCGCACCCTCTGCAGTGTCGGCTAATTCGATCGGTAGTTCGTAGGTCTGCTGGACGACGGTGAAGATGTCGGTGATCGTCTTATTGCCGGTCGGCGAAGTCACCACGACCGTGTAGGGACCACCCGGGCGCAGACCGTTGAAGCTGAAGCTGCCGTCAGTGTTCGTGGTAGCCGTAGACCGCGTACCGGATTGGGTTTCGGTCGCCAGCACTGTTGCCCCTGCGACCGGGGTTCCTGCCGACGTCACAGTGCCGCGAATGGCGGCAGTCGTTTCCTGCGCCATTGCTCCTGTGGGAGCGATCATGGTGACCATCGCCGCACCGATAAACAGGTTGGTACGCATCAAATTTCCCCCTCGGGCGTTTTGCCCCAGATCCCACGAGCGACCTGCCCGTTCGCAACGTCGCCTGCCGGTCGATTATGGCGTCTGCGTGACAATGGCGAGTCGACTCCCGCGGGCACAACGACTCCCTTTTTGTGCGTTGCAAAAAAGCCACGGGATGCTTTGAGGACGGGCGCGCCTCAATCGGCGGCAGCAACCAACGCCGCCCAGCCGGCCTCGTCGATCACTTCGATCGCAAGGTCGGCGGCCTTTTTTAGCTTCGATCCCGCGCCCGGGCCGGCGACCACCAGGTCGGTTTTGGCCGACACCGAGCCCGACACGCGCGCGCCCAGCGCCTCCGCCTGCGCCTTGGCCTCGTCGCGGCTCATCGTCTCCAGCGCGCCGGTGAACACCACCGTCTTGCCCGACACGTCGGAGCGGCGGACGGCGTGCACGACGTCGCGCGGCGTCACTTCCGCCAGCAGGTCGTCGAACACCGCGCGGTTATGTTCCTCGGCGAAGAAGTCGAGCAGCGCGTCGGCGACCTCGGGACCGATCTGCGCGGTGTCGACCGCAGTGACCACCGCGCGCTGGCGGCGCAGCTCGTAGCGGCGGTCGGACTCGCCGATCGCCGGCACCGTCTCGGCACGCACCGCAAGCGCGGCGTCGATCATCGCCCGGAACGCGGCGAGTCCGACGAAGCGGCGCGCAAGGTCGCGGCCGGTGATCTCGCCGACATGGCGGATGCCGAGCGCGAACAGGAAGCGGTCTAGCGCAATGTCGCGTCGCGCCTCGATCGCGGCGAGCAGCTTGTCGACCACCAGTTCGCTCATCCGCTCGCGCGTGACCAGCGTCGCGCGGTGGCGGTGCAGGCGGAAGATGTCGGCCGGGGAGGCGACCAGGCCGTCGCGGAACAGGCCCTCGATCTGCTTGGTGCCGAGGCCTGTGATGTCGAAGGCGTGGCGCGAGACGAAGTGGATCAGCCGCTCGACGCGCTGGGCAGGGCAGATGAGGCCGCCAGTGCAGCGCACCACCACGCCACCTTCCTCGCGCGTCGCCAGCGATCCGCATTCGGGGCAGTGATCGGGAAAGGCAAACGCCGGCCGCTCGGCATAGCGGGTCAGGTTCTCGACGATCTGCGGGATCACGTCGCCGGCGCGCTGCAGCATCACGCGGTCGCCGGGGCGCACTCCCAGCCGCGCGATCTCATCGGCATTGTGCAGCGTCGCGTTGGTGACGACGACGCCGCCGACCGTCACCGGCTCCAGCCGCGCCACCGGCGTCAGCGCGCCGGTACGGCCGACTTGGATGTCGATTGCGTTCAGCGTCGTCTGCGCGCGCTCGGCCGGGAACTTGTGCGCCAGCGCCCAGCGTGGCGTGCGCCCGACGATGCCGAGCCGTGCCTGCCAATCGAGCCGGTCGATCTTGTAGACCACGCCGTCGATATCGAACGGCAGGTCGGCGCGGGTCGCCTCGATCGCGCGATACACGGCGAGTGCCTCGTCGATGGTGCCGGCGAAGGCGAAGCCGTCGGCGACCGGCAGGCCCCAGCCGCGCAGGACCGCGACCAAGCCGGTCTGGGTGTCGGCCGGCACTTCGCTCGCCTCGCCCCAGCCATGGGCGAGGAACCTCAACGGCCGGCTGGCGGTGACGGCGGCGTCCTTCTGGCGCAGCGAGCCGGCGGCGGCGTTGCGCGGGTTGGCGAACTGTCGCGCCTCCTTGCCGGCGGCTTCCGCCTCAACGAGCAGGCGGGCGTTGAGCGCGGTGAACGCGTCCTTGGCCATATAGACCTCGCCGCGCACCTCGAACACGACGGGCGCGGTGCCGGCCAGGCGCTGGGGGATGTCGGCGACGGTTTGCACATTCTCGGTCACGTCCTCGCCGATTGCGCCGTCGCCGCGGGTCAGCGCCTGCACCAGCGCGCCGCCTTCGTAGCGCAGCGAGCAGGACAGGCCGTCGATCTTGGGCTCGGCGGTGAGCGCCACCGGCTCGTCGTCGGCGAGCTTCAGGAAGCGCCGCACCCGCGCGACGAACTCGGCGGCCTCCTCGTCGGCAAAGGCGTTGTCGAGGCTGGTCATTGGCCGTGCGTGCGCCACCTTAGACAGATGGGCGGCGGGGGCGGCCCCGACCTGACGGCTGGGCGAGTCGGCGCGGGTCAGGTCGGGAAAGGCCGCCTCGATCGCGGCATTGCGGCGGACGAGCGCGTCGTAATCGGCGTCGCTGATCTCCGGCGCATCGTCCGTGTGGTACAGCCGGTTGTGCTGCGCGATGGTCTCGGCCAACGCCGCCAGCTCGGCCCTGGCGGCGTCCTCGGTGGCGGGCAGGAGGGACATGCTACGCCGTCTCCAGCAGCCGATCGGCCTGCGCCCGCGCCTCTGGCGTCACCGTCGCGCCCGACAGCATCCGCGCGATCTCCTCGCGGCGTTCGTCCTCGCCGAGCGGGCGGACACCGGTGCGGGTGACGAGGCCGTCATGGCTCTTGGCGATCAGCAGATGCGCCGCGCCGCGCGCTGCGACCTGCGGACTGTGCGTGACGACCAGCAGCTGCGCGCCGGTCGCCAGCCGCGCCAGCCGCTCGCCGATCGCGCTCGCCACCGCACCGCCGACGCCACGGTCGATCTCGTCGAAGATCAGCGTCGCCGCGCCGCCTTGTTCCGCCAACGCCACCTTGAGCGCCAGGATGAAGCGCGACAGCTCGCCGCCCGACGCGATCTTGGCGA
>NZ_CAHJXA010000176.1 GCF_903644135.1 Sphingomonas bacterium
CCGTCGCGGCGTTGGCGGCGGCGCTGCGCCGGCCCTTCGCCGCCGCGCGCGACATGGCGGTGGCGCTGCTGGGCTCGGCGCTCTGCCTGGAGGCGAGCTTCGCGGTTCTCTCGATCGCGTCGGACCTGCGCTATCATCTCTGGCCGATGATCGCGACCGCGATCGCCGTCGCTTTGCTCTGGGGAGACCGGCCGCCGTCGCGCCGGCTGGTCGCGCTCGGCGGCGGCGCGGTCTTGCTGGTGGCCGCCGCCGGTCTCCTCGCGCGCATGACCCTGCCGTTGCCGCCGCAGAGCTATATCGGGATGCTGGGCTAGCCAAGCGTGCCGGCGGCGGCCATGCTGACGGTCAAAGGGAGTTAAACCGATGATCCTGCTCAACATCCTGTGGCCGACCTTCGCGCTGGTGCTGCTGGTCTTCGTGATCGCCGTGACCATGATGGTCCGGCGGACCGCGCATATGCAGCGGGTGCCGCCCGGTGCCGGCGACTTCGTCAGTCGCGCCGCCGCCGACAGCTATTTCGCGCCGGTCG
This sequence comes from Sphingomonas bacterium, assembly GCF_903644135.1. GTDB lineage: Bacteria > Pseudomonadota > Alphaproteobacteria > Sphingomonadales > Sphingomonadaceae > Sphingomonas. Next base: position 530 of record NZ_CAHJXA010000176.1, read on the forward strand.
ACCTGCCCGCCAACAATTTCGCCAGCCTGTTCGAGCTGCCGCTGCTGTTCGTCGCGCTGGTGCCGCTGCTGCTGATCACGCGCTCGGCGGGGGTGGTGCAGGTGGTGCTGGCCTGGCTGTTCGTGCTGACGCGGTTCGGCCATAGCTACCTCCACATCGTCATACGGCGGGTGCCGCCGCGCTTCTTCGCCTTCCTCGCCGGAGTGGTGATCCTGGCGATCATGTGGGTCGGCTTCTTCGTCGACATGGTCGCGGCGGCGGTCGCCTATCATCACGCGATGAACACGATCGGCGCGCAACTCTGACCGCGCGCCGTCGTTGGACGGCGAGAAGGGAGAGCGGCATGGCCGACGATCACGAGCAGACCCACCGCGAGTTCAACGAGGCGGTGAACATGACCCCGGCGGCGCTGGAGAAGTGGCTCGACACCGAGGACAGCAAGCGCGTCGGCTGGAAGGGCGCCGACGGCAAGGGTGACGGCGAAAGCGTCGGCCATGAGTCAGGCCGCCGGATCGTCGAGCTGAAGCACAAGAAGAAGGCCGACCTCTCCGACGACGACTATGCCCATATGACCAAGGTGCTCGGCTATATCCACCGCCACTCGGCGCAGGGTGGCCCCGCCAAGGACAAGGAGCATAGCGACTGGCGGTATTCGCTGATGAACTGGGGCCATGACCCGCTGAAGTGAGGCGGCCTCACGCCGCGGCGGCGTCGTCCCAGCGGCGATTGGCGAGCGCGCGGGCCTCTTCGACGGGCAGCGGGCGGCCGAAGAAATAGCCCTGCACCTTGGTGCAGCCCAACTCCTGGACCATGCGGTGCTCGGCCTCGGTCTCGACGCCCTCGGCGGTGGTCGCCATGCCCAGGCTCTTGGCGAGCGCGACGACCGCGCGGATGATCGCGATCGCCTCGCGCACGCCCTTGCTGGCACCCTGGACGAAGCTGCGGTCGATCTTGATCGACGAGAATTTGGTGCGGCTGAGATAGCCGAGCGACGAGTAGCCTGTCCCGAAATCGTCTAGGCTCAGCCTGACGCCCAGCGCCAGCACCCGCTCCAGTACCTTGGTCGCGCCCAGCCCTTCGTGCATGAACACGCTTTCGGTGACTTCGAGTTCGAGCCGCTCCGCGGGCAGGCCGCTGTTGGCGAGCGCCGAGGCGACGATCGTCACGAATTGCGGGTTGCCAAGCTGATCGGGGGAGACGTTGACCGCGACGCGGGCATTGCCCTGCCAGCGTGCTGCCTCGGCGCAGGCGGTTCGCACCACCCATTCGCCGATCGGCGCGATCAGCCGCGCCTCCTCGGCCAGCGGGATGAACTTGGCCGGCGAGACCGAGCCGAATTGCGGGCTGGTCCAGCGCAGCAGCGCCTCGAACCCGGTCAGCTGGCCGGTGTCGGCGTTGACCACGGGCTGATAGGCGAGGTGCATCTCGTTCTTGTCGAGCGCCTGGCGCAGCGCCATTTCGAGCACGCGCCGCTCTTCGGCCTGGACGTGGAGCTGCGGCTCATACGCACGATAGACACCGCGGCCGGCATCCTTGGCGCGGTAGAGCGCGAGGTCGGCGGAGCGGATCAGCATCTCGGCGGTGCGGCCGTCGCGCGGGCCGATGGCGAGGCCCACCGACGCGCCGACGTGCAGCGTGTGCTGGTCGACCTCATAGGGCCGCGACAGCGTCTCGATGATGCGTTGCGCCAGCCGCTCGACCGCTTCGCTGTCGCGGGCGTCGCGCACCACGACCGCGAACTCGTCGCCGCCCAGCCGTCCGCACAGCGCGCCATCGTCCATCAACTGGCTCAGCCGCTCGGACACGCGGCCGAGCAGCCGGTCGCCGATCGGGTGGCCCAGCGTGTCGTTGACCGCCTTGAAGCGGTCGAGGTCGATCATCATGAAGGCGCAGCGGCCGCCCCATTTCTCCGCCTCGGTCATCGCGCGGACCAGCGTCTCGTTGACCTGAAGGCGGTTGGGCAGGCCGGTGAGCGTATCGAAGCGGGCCATGCGGTTGATCTTGTCGGCGGAGGCGCGCTGTTCGGTGACGTCGGAGCCGACGCCGCGAAACCCGCAAAACCCGCCGCGCTCGTCGTAGCGGGGGCTGGCAGCCAGCTCCCACCAGCGTTCCTCGCCATCGACGGTGACCGGCAGGCGCAGGTCACGGAAGCTTTCGCGCGCCTTCATCTTGTCCGCCAGCAGGCGCAGCCCCGCGGCGAAGTTGCCCGATTCCCAGGCGGGGCCGGCCAGCACCCGCAGGAACGGCATGGCCTCGATCGTCACCAGGTCCAGCCCGCACGCGAGGGCGAAGCGCGGCGATGCCCGGACGATGCGGCGTGCGCCGTCGGTCTCCCACAGCCAGTCCGCCCCTGCATCCTCGAACTCGCGGAGCAGCAGGCTGACCGTCTCGTCGCGCTCGCCGAGCGTCAGCTCGTTGGCGCGCAGCACGACCAGCGAGCGGGCGCGGTCGAGACAGGCGACCATCAGCAGCAGTGTGAACAGGATCGTGGCACCGGCCGGCGCAGCCCCATGCGCGAGGAGCAGCTTGACCGTCACCGACAGCCCGACGCCGCCGATGAAGATCAGCGTCGGCAGCGCCAGCGGGGCCATGCCGACCGCCGCCGTGGTCATCAGCAGCGACAGGATCATCCACAGGCCATAGGCCGCGCCAGACCCCGCCTGTGCGCCGAACAGCAGCGGCGGGATCGACCAGGCGGTCGCGAGCGCGATCCCCTCCAGGGCGGTCTGGCGCACTTCGCTCAGGGTCGCATAGCCGTCGCTGCGATGATGTCCCGACAGCCGCCTGACCGCAACGCCGACCCCTATGGCAGTGGTCAGTGCCGCCCAGCCACCCAGCTGCCACCAGGGCAGGATCGGCGCGAACAGCAGCACCGTCATCGCCGCGCCGATCGTCGTCACCGCCAGCATGAACAGCGCCAGCCCGCGCCCTGCCGCGAGCTGCGTGGCGCGGATGCGCGACCATTCGGTGGGGTCGCTGCCCTCGTGCAGGCCGATCAGCGCGGCGATCGGCACGGCGCGGGTTTGGACGGCGGGAGGGTGCGACGTACTGCTCACGCGATGGTCGTACCGCGCGGCTGGTTAGCGGAAGGTTTTCAGGCGCGCCGCCGACGCGAAAAAACCGGCTCGCCGCGAGCGGTCAGGCGGCGATCGCGTAGGGCTTGATCTCGCCGGCCAGATAGAGGTTGCGCGCCTTGGCGCGGCTGAGCTTGCCCGACGAGGTGCGCGGCAGGGTGCGCGGCGGGATCAGTTCGATGACGCAGTTCATGCCCGTCACCGAGCGCACCCGCTCGCGGATCTCGTCGCGCAGGCGGCTACGCTCTGCCTCGTCGGAGCTGCGGCACTGGACGAGCACGGCGGGCGTCTCCTCGCCATTGGGCGTGGTGATCGCAAAGGCGGCGATGTCGCCCGCCTTGAAGCCGGGCAGCTGCTCGACCGCCCATTCGATGTCCTGCGGCCAGTGATTGCGGCCGTTGACGATGATCATGTCCTTGGCACGCCCGACGATGTAGAGATAGCCGCTCGATAGATAGCCCATGTCGCCGGTGTCGAGCCAGAAGCCTGTGCCGGCAGGGTCTGGCGCCATGCACGCGGCGGTCGCCTCCGGATCGCGGAAATAGCCGACCATGACGCTCGGCCCCTTGCACCACACCTTGCCGATCGCGCCCTCGGGCAGCGGCGTGCCGTCCTCCTCGCGGATCTCGACCGTCATGTCGCGCACCGGCTTGCCGCAATTCACGATCGCGCGGAAGCGCTGCGGGCGATCCGTACGGTCGGCCCCGCCGGACAGCTCGGTTTCCTCGACCAGCTCGACGCAGATGCCTTCGCCTGGTGGCATCAGCGTCACCGCCAGCGTCGCCTCCGCCAGGCCGTAGCTGGGCAGGAAGGCGCTGGCCTGGAAGCCGGCATCGGCAAAGGCGTCGACGAACGCCTGCATCACGTCGGGGCGGATCATGTCGGCCCCATTGCCCGCCAAGCGCCAGCGCGACAGGTCGAAGCGGTCCGACGCCTTGGTCTGCGACGACATCCGCCGCGCGCAGATGTCATAGCCGAAGGTCGGCGAATAGCTGAGCGTCGTGCCGTCGTGGCGGCTGATCATATCCAGCCAGGCGAGCGGCCGCCGCGCGAAGTCCTCGGTCTTGAGGTAGTCGGTCGAGACCTGGTTGGCGATCGGCGACAGGAAGCAGCCGACCAGACCCATGTCGTGATACCAGGGCAGCCAGCTGACGCAGCGGTCCGCGCCGTCGACCTTCATGCCATGGCCATGCGCGGCGAGGTTGTTGAGCAGCGCGTGATGGGTGATCGCGACGCCATGGGGAAAGCGCGTCGAGCCGCTGGAATATTGCAGATAGGCGATCGCGTCGCCGGCGGCGACGGGCAGCGCCGTCTCCACGGCGGGCCGGGCACCGAACTCCGACCAGTCGATCCCCTCCGTGCCGACCAGCCGCGCCGCCTCCGCCGTCATCGGGGCCAGTTCGGGCGGATAGACCAGCATCCGCGGCTCGCAGCTGGTGAGCTGGACGCGCAGCTGCTCGATATAGCTGTCGCGGCCGCCGAACGAGGTCGGCAGCGGCAGCGGCACCGGCCACGCCCCCGCATAGACCGCGCCGAAGAACAGGGCAGCGAACTCCGCGCCGGTTTCGGCGACCAGCGCGATCCGATCCTCCGGCTGCACGCCAGCGGCGATCAGCCGATAGGCCATGGCCAAGGCGTCGGTGCGCAGCTCGGCAAAGGGGTAGGGCCGTGCCAGCCCGCCACGGGCATCGTGGAAGTTCAGCCCGCGCGCTCCGGACGCCGCATAGTCGAGCGCCTCACCCAGCGTCGCGAAATCCGCGAAGCGGCGCGGCAGCGCGTCGAGGGTCGGCGTCGGGTTCATGCTCGCGTCCTGCTCCTTCCTGTCGCCTTGTGCGGCACCCGCGTTCAAATTCGGTTCCCACTGTGGCACAAACATGGCCGTGCCGTCTCCCCATCGCCAACGCCGCATCCTGCCGCCGCTCGACGCCGCCGGGCTCGACCGGCTGGCGCTTCGCTATGTCGAGAGGTTTGCGACCACCCGCGGCAAGCTCGCCGCCTATCTTTCGCGCAAGATACGCGAGCGTGGCTGGGACGGCGACCCTGCAGATACGACCGCCGTGGCGGAGCGGATGGCGGCGCTGGGCTATGTCGACGACCGTGCCTTTGCCGAGGCACGGGGCAACGCGCTGTCGCGGCGCGGGATCGGCGCGCGGCGGGTGGCGGCCGACTGGCGCGCGGCGGGGATCGCCGAGGAGGATGCCAG
>NZ_CAHJXA010000177.1 GCF_903644135.1 Sphingomonas bacterium
GCCGGTCCGCACGTCCGCGGCGCCGACACCACCCGCGCGCTCGACGACCTCGCCCGCGCTGCCCGCGCGCGCATGGGCGGGACGGTGATCGGCGTCACCGGCTCGGTCGGCAAGACCAGCGCCAAGGAGGCGCTGTTCGCCGCGCTCGACCGCGGGATGCCGGGCGCGGTGCATCACTCGATCAAGAGCTACAACAACCATACCGGCGTGCCGCTCAGCCTTGCGCGGATGCCGCGCGACGCTCGCGCGGCGGTGCTGGAGATGGGGATGAACCACCCCGGCGAGCTGGCGGCGCTGACCCGGCTGGTGCGCCCCCACATCGCCATGATCACCGCCATCGCCCCGGCGCACACCGAGTTCTTCGCCGACGAGAGCGCGATCGCCGATGCCAAGGGTGAGATCTTCCAGGGCCTGGAGCCCGGCGGCACCGCGATCGTCCCGTTCGACAGCCCGCACCGCGACCGGCTGATCGCCGCCGCCCGCCCCCATGCCGGCCACATTGTTACTTTTGGCCTCGACGACGGCGCTGACGTGCGCGCGATCGAAGCGATGCGGCTGCCGACCGGGGCAAGCTTCGTCACTGCGCGCCTGGGTCAGCGCGAGCTGTCCTTCACCCTCGCGCAGCCGGGGATGCATTGGGTGTCGAATGCGCTGGCGGTGCTCGCCGCGGTCGAGGCGGCCGGCGGTGACCTCGGCCTCGCCGGGCTGGCGCTGGCGGAGATGGGCGGGCTGCCGGGACGCGGTGCGCGCTTTGCGACGGCGCTGGCGGGCGGTGAGGCGCTGGTGATCGACGAGAGCTACAACGCCAACCCCGCTTCGATGCGCGCGACGCTGGCAGTGCTGGGCGAGGAGCGCGGCCGGCGACTGGCGGTGCTGGGCGAGATGCGCGAGCTGGGCGAGGACAGCGCCGCCTATCACGCCGGCCTCGTCGCGCCGATTGAGGCTGCGCGCGTCGAACTGGCGCTGCTGGTCGGCGAAGCGATGACGCCGCTCGCCCGCGCTCTTGAGGGGCGCACGCAAGTCGTCCATGTGCCCGATACCGCCGCCGCGCTGGCGCGCTTGCCTGCGCTGATCGCACCGGGCGATGCGGTGCTCGTCAAGGGTTCGAACGGGGTGGGGCTGGGCCGGCTGGTCGCGGGCTTGAGGAACGGAATGTAGATGCTGTACTGGATCGCCGCGCATCTGGGGTTCCCGGGCGTTCTCAATCTCATCCGCTATCAGTCGTTCCGCACCGGCGGCGCGGTGGCGACGGCGTTGCTGATCGGCCTGCTGATCGGTCCGCGCTTCATCGGCTGGCTGCGGCTGCGCCAGGGCAAGGGGCAGCCGATCCGCGCCGACGGTCCGCAGTCGCACCTTGCCAAGCGCGGCACGCCGACGATGGGCGGGCTGATGATCCTGACCGCGCTGTGCCTGTCGATCGTGATCTGGATGGACGTGGCCAACCCCTATGTCTGGGCGTGCCTGTTCGTGACCTTGGGGTTCGGTGCGATCGGCTTCCTCGACGACTATGACAAGGTGCGCAAGGCGACCACCGCCGGCGTGCCGGGCCGCGTCCGCCTGCTCGCCGAGTTCGTTGTCGCTGGCATCGCCGCGCTGATCGTCATGCACCAGACCGGCAGCCATTTGTCGCTGCCGTTCGCGATGGGCTATTACCTGGAGCTGGGCTGGCTCTATCCGGTGTTCGCTGCCTTTACGATTGTCGCGTTCGGCAATGCGGTGAACCTGACCGACGGGCTGGACGGCTTGGCGACGATGCCGGTCATCATCGCCTCCGTCGCCTTCATGGTCATCGCCTATCTGGTCGGTAACGCCAAGTTCGCGACCTATCTGGGCATCCCGCATGTGCCCGGCGCGGGCGAGCTGGCGATCTTCTGCGGCGCGGTAGTGGGCGCGGGGCTGGCGTTCCTGTGGTTCAACGCGCCGCCGGCAGCGGTGTTCATGGGCGACACCGGCAGTCTGGCACTGGGCGGGGCGCTCGGCACCATCGCCGTCGTGGCGCACCATGAGCTGGTGCTGGGGATCATCGGCGGGCTGTTCGTGGTCGAGGCGCTGAGCGTCATCATCCAGGTGTTCTTCTACAAGCGCACCGGCCGGCGTGTGTTCAAGATGGCACCGATCCACCATCACTTCGAGCAGCTTGGCTGGAGCGAGCCGACGGTGGTGATCCGCTTCTGGATCGTATCGTTCGTGCTGGCGCTGGCCGGGCTGGCGACGTTGAAGCTGCGGTGACCGTCGCGCGCGCCTGGAGCGGCGGACGCTACGCGGTGCTGGGCCTGGCGCGGTCGGGCGCGGCGAGCGTGCGCGCTTTGGTTGCGGGCGGGGCGAGCGTGGTGGCGTGGGACAGCGACCCCGCCAAACGCATCGACCCCCGCGAAGGCGGGGGCCCAGTTGCGGGCCAATCGGAACTGGGCCCCCGCCTCCGCGGGGGTGGTGTAGAGTTTGCCGACCTCGACACGATTGACCTCGCCGGCTTCGACGCGCTGGTCGTCTCCCCCGGCGTGCCGCTCAACACCCACCCCATCGCCGCCAAGGCGCGCGCGGCCAACGTGCCCATCATCGGCGATATCGAGCTCTTCGCGCAGGCCCGCGCCGATCTGCCGCCGCACAAGGTTGTCGGCCTCACCGGCACCAACGGCAAGTCGACCACCACCGCGCTGGTTCACCACATCCTGCAGACCGCCGGCGTGCCGAGCCTGATGGGCGGCAACATCGGCCTGCCGATCCTTGGTGCCGAGCCGCTTCCGGCCGGCGGTGTCTATGTCCTCGAACTGTCGAGCTATCAGATCGACCTGACGCAAACCCTCGACTGCGACGTCGCGGTGCTGCTCAACGTCACGCCCGATCACCTCGACCGTTATGCCAACTTCGACACCTATGCCGCCAGCAAGGCGCGGCTGTTCGCGATGCAGTCGCCGGCTCACGAAGCGGTGATCGGCATCGGCGACGACGCCTCGGCGGCGATCGCGCGGTCGCTGTCCGCACGCGGCGAGAGTCTGACCAAGATCGCGCCCGGCGTCTGTATGGACCAGTCGCGCTGGCCGGCGTTGCAGGGGCCGCACAACGCGCAGAACGCGCTCGCCGCCATCGCCGTCGCCAAGGCGCTGGGCGTCGCCGAAGCCGCGATCGACACGGGGCTGGAAACCTTCAACGGCCTGCCGCACCGGATGGAGCGGGTCGCCACCCTCGCCGGTGTGACGTACGTGGACGACAGCAAGGCGACCAACCCCGAGAGCGCCGCGCCCGCGCTCGCCGCCTTCCCGCGCGTCCATTGGATCGTCGGCGGCCGCGCCAAGGGCGACGACCTCGACGCCTGCGCACCGCAGTTCGACCATGTCGTGCGCGCCTACACGATTGGCGAGGCGGGGCCGCGCTTTGCCGCCGTGCTGGACGGCCAGGTGCCGGTCGAGGAAGCGGGGACGCTCGACGTCGCCGTGACTCGCGCCGCCGCCCGCGCGGTGCGCGGCGAGACCGTGCTGCTGTCGCCCGCCTGCGCCTCTTTCGACCAGTTCGCCGACTATGCCGCGCGAGGCCTCGCCTTCCGCCGCGCCGTCGAGGCGCTCGCGGCATGAAGCAGGCTGCCGCGCCATCGAGCATCGTCGCCCGCGTGAAGAGCCGCGGCGGTCGCGGCGACCGCTCGCCGCTTGGCACCTGGTTCTTCGATATCGACCGGGTGCTGCTGCTGCTGACCTTCTTCCTGATCGCGATCGGGCTGATCGCGGTCGCCGCCGCCTCGCCGGCGAGCGCGGTGCGCTATTCGGGCGAGCATCGCCATATCGCCCCGCTCTACTATTTCTGGCGGCAGCTCGTTTGGATTGCGGTGTCGCTGCCGGTGCTGATCGGCGTGTCGATGATGCCGGTCGCGCTCGCCCGGCGCATGGCGCTGGTCGGTGCCGCGGCGATGACCACCGCGCTCGCCGCGACGCCGTTCATCGGCGTGACCGTCAACGGCGCGCGACGCTGGCTGGGGCCGAGCCTGATCCAGTTTCAGCCGTCCGAGTTCCTGAAGCCCTTCCTGATCGTCACGATCGCCTGGCTGCTGTCGCTCAAGGCCAAGGACCAGAGCCTGCCCACGGTGATCATCACCGGCGCGATCACCGCGCTGGTGGCGGGGTTGCTGATGATGCAGCCCGATTTCGGCCAGACGATCATCGTCTGCACCTGCTGGATGGCGCTGCTGATGATCGCCGGCACGCCGACGCGGGTGATGGTCGGGCTGATCGCCGCCGCACCGGTCGGCCTTGCCACGGCCTACCTCTTCTACGGCACGGCGCGGGCGCGGATCGACGCGTTCCTGTTCCCCGGCGTCGACGGCGAGGGCGCGGGCGACCATTTCCAGACCAACGCCGCGCACTCGACGCTGGTCCATGGCGGCTGGACCGGCACCGGCCCCGGCGGCGGCAGCGCCAAGTTCGGCCTGCCCGAAGCGCACACCGACTATATCTACAGCGTCATCGGCGAGGAGTTCGGCCTGATCGCCTGCGCGGTCATCGCGGTGGTGTTCCTGGCGATCGTCGTCCGGGTGTTCGTCAAGCTGCTCGACGAGCAGGACGAGTTCAAGCTGCTCGCCGCTGCCGGCCTGGCGGTGCAGTTCGGCGCGCAGGCGCTGGTGTCGATGGCGGTCAACACCGGGCTTGCCCCTTCCAAGGGGATGACCTTGCCATTCATCAGCTATGGCGGCTCGTCGATGATCGCGCTGTCGGTCGGCATGGGGATGCTGCTGGCGTTCACCCGCCGCAATCCCTTCCTGACGCGCTCGCCCTATGTGGTACGGTGGGGCGCATGAACCGCCATTACGTCCTCGCCGCCGGTGGCACCGGTGGCCATATGGTCCCCGCCGCCGCGCTTGCCGCCGAGCTGACGCGCCGCGGCCACCGCGTCGCACTAGTCAGCGATGCGCGCGGCGTGCGGTTCCCGGGGCTGTTCGACGGCATCCAGACGCATGTCATTCCCGCCGGCCGCTTTCAGGTCGGACGGCCGCAGGGCTGGGCAGCGGCGGTGCGCGACATGCTGCGCGGCCGGGCGATGGCGCGCGAGCTGTACCGCAATTTCAGGCCTGCCGCGGTGGTCGGCTTCGGCGGCTATCCGGCGTTCCCGGCGCTGCTCGCCGCCTTTGCCGAGAAGATCCCCACTGCCGTGCACGAGCAGAATGCGGTGCTCGGCCGCGTCAACCGGCTGGTCGCGCGCCGCGTCGACGCGGTCGCCACCTCGTACCGCGCGACCGAGCGGCTGGCACCGGCGCTGGCGGGCAAGACCAAGCTGGTCGGCAACCCGGTGCGCGAGGCGGTGCTGGCGCTGCGTGATCGCCCCTTCCCGCTGCTTGAGGAGGAAGGCATCTTCCGCGTGCTGGTTACCGGCGGTAGCCAGGGGGCGAGCATCCTGTCGCGGGTGGTGCCCGATGGCCTTGCCATGCTGCCGGTCGCCTTTCGCCGACGCCTGCAGGTGACACACCAGGCGCGGATCGAGGACATCGACGCGGCGCGCGCGCAATATGCCGAGCACCAGATCGCCGCCGATCTCGCTACCTATCTGCCCGACATGCCGGAACAGCTCGCCTGGGCGCATCTGGTGATCGCTCGCGCAGGGGCGTCGACCATCGCCGAGCTGACTGCCGCTGGCCGCCCGGCGATCCTGGTGCCGCTGCCCGGCGCGACCGACGACCACCAGACGGTGAACGCGCGGGAGATCAGCGAGGCCGGCGGCGCGCGCACGGTTCCGCAGCGCGACTTCACGCCGGTGGAGCTGGCCAAGCAGATGCAGCGCTTGGGCCTCGATCCCGCCG
>NZ_CAHJXA010000178.1 GCF_903644135.1 Sphingomonas bacterium
CGCGGCAAGCGCTTCCTAATGGCGACGCTGTCCGACGCCAGCGGCCAGTTCGTCGCGACCTGTTTCGACGACGCCGTCGCCGACGACCTGCTGGAGGCCGCCAAGGTCGGCGGCTGCGGCCTCGTCACCGTCGAGCTCGACCGCCGCCCCGGCGAGGACATGCCGCGCGTCACCGTCAAGCGCATCCAGCCGTTCGAAGGCCTCGCCTCCACCGCGCGGTTCGCGGTCGAGGCGGTGGTCGACGACCCCGCCGCGCTGGTACCGCTTGCCGCGCTGCTCGCCGATCACCGCGGCGCACGTGGCGAGATCCGGGTTCGCACCCGCGTCGCGCAAGGAGAGGTGGTGGTGCTGATCGGCCGCGACTTCCTGCTCGACGGCGAACTGGTGACGGCGATCGAGGCGATCCCCGGCATCGGCGAGGTGACGCTCGACCGTGCGACGCCGCAACTGGCGCTGGTGGGCTGACTGGAAGCACCGGCGATTTCGCGCTTGCACAAGCCGGCCACGCCCGGCAGCTTCCGGCGATGATCGCTGCCCAACCCATCCTGCGCGCCGGCGCGAACGAGGCGCGTGCGATCACCCTGACCGCCCGGCCGGAGGCGCTACGCCTCGACCCGACCGAGACCGCGGTCGTCGTCATCGACATGCAGAACGCCTATGCCAGCGAGGGCGGCTATGTCGACCTTGCCGGCTTCGACATCGCCGGCGCGGCGAGCGTCATCGGCCGCATCGCCCAGGTGCTCGCCACCGCCCGCGCTGCAGGGATGGCAGTCGTCTATCTGCAGAACGGCTGGGACGAGGAGTATCAGGAGGCCGGTGGCCCGGGCAGCCCCAACTGGCACAAATCCAACGCACTCAAAACGATGCGGGCCAAACCTGAGATGGCGGGGAAGCTTCTCGCGCGGGGCGGCTGGGACTATGATCTTGTCGACGCGCTGAAGCCCCAGCCCGGCGACCTGCGCGTCCACAAGACCCGCTACTCAGCATTCTTCAACTCGCAGCTCGACAGCGTCCTGCGCAGCCGCGGCATCCGCAACATCGTCTTCGTCGGCATCGCCAGCAACGTGTGCGTCGAGAGCACGCTGCGCGACGGCTTCCACCTCGAATATTTCGGGGTGATGCTGGAGGATGCGACCCATCATCTCGGTCCGGCAATGATGCAGGAAGCTACGGTCTACAATGTCGAGACGTTCTTCGGCTGGGTCAGCACCGTTGCCGATTTCTGCGGCGCGTTCGGCCAGCTTGCGCCGTCCGCTTCCGGGGAGTGACCATGCCGTTCGAGCCGATCAACCCGCCCCAGTTCCCGACCCCAATCGCGCCTTACTCGGCAGCGGCGAAGGCGGGCAACACCGTCTACGTCTCCGGCGTGCTGGCGCTTGGCGAGGGCGGAGTGGTGCTGAACCCCGGCAATATCCGCCTGCAGACCAAGCATGTGCTGGAGACGATCAAGACCACGCTGGAGGCCGCCGGCGCGACACTCGCCGACGTAGCAATGAACCACATCTTCCTGAAATATCTCGGTGATTACGCTGCGTTCAACGAGGTCTATGCCGAGTATTTCCCGGGCGACAAGCCGGCGCGCTACTGCATCATGTGCGAAATGGTGAAGCCCGACTGCCTGGTCGAGATCGCCAGCGTGGCGCACCTCTGATGCCGGTTTCCGCGACCGGGCTCCACTATGAGTTCTATGGTGACGAGGGCCTGCCCCCCGTCGTCCTGTCGTCGGGACTGGGTGGGCTCGGCTCCTATTGGGAGCCCAATCTGCTCGCGCTGGCTGGGGATTACCGCGTCCTTGCCTATGATCACCGCGGCACCGGCGGATCGCAGCCGGAGGTCGAGGCATCGCAAACGGTGGCGGCGATGGCGGCGGATGTCGCGGGGCTGCTCGACGAACTAGGCATCGACGAGCCGGTCGGCTTTGTCGGCCATGCCCTTGGCGGCCTGATCGGGCTGCAACTGGCCATGGACGATCCCGGTCGCATCCAGCGGATGATCGTGGTCAACGGCTGGGCGGCGCTGGATCCGCATACCCGGCGCTGCTTCGAGGTGCGCGGGGGGATGCTGCGGCTGCAGCCGTCGCTCTACCGCTTGGCGCAGCCGCTGTTCCTGTACCCGCCCGCCTGGATTTCGGCCCACGACGCCGAACTCCGCTCCGCCGAGCTGGAGGCACCCGGTCTTCATCAAAGCGATGCCACGCTGCTTGCGCGCATCGACTCGGCAAGCAGCTGGGACCCCGGCGCTTACCGGTTGGGTACGGTGACGATCCCGGTGCTGTGCGTCGGGGTCGAGGACGACTTCCTGGTCCCGGCCGCCTGTGCGGAGACGCTGGCCGGGCTGCTCGGCAAGGGCAGCCATGCGTCCTTCGCCACCGGTGGCCATGCGATCAACATCACTCGGCCGCAGGAGTTCGTCCTGCGCGTCCAGGACTGGCTTCGCTGATGCAGGTCGGCGTCTTCGTCCCCATCAACAACAACGGCTGGCTGATTTCGGAGAACGCACCGCAGTACCAGCCGAGCTTTGACCTCAACAAGCGCATCGCCGTCGCTGCGGAGAAGCACGGCCTCGACTTTCTGCTGTCGATGATCAAGTTGCGGGGCTTCGGCGGCAAGACCGAATTCTGGGAATATGGCCTGGAGAGCTTCACGTTGATGGCCGGCCTCGCCGCGGTCACCGAGCGGATCAAGATCTTCGCGACCTGCCCGACCCTGGTCATCCCGCCCGCCTTTGCGGCGCGGATGTGCAACACGATCGATTCGATCAGCCACGGGCGGTTCGGGCTCAACCTCATCACCGGCTGGCAGCCGCATGAATACACCCAGATGGGGATGTGGCCCGGCGACGAGCATTTCCGCAACCGCTACAAGATGTTGGACGAATATGCTCGCATCCTGCGCGAACTGTGGGCGACCGGGGTGAGCGACTATAAGGGCGAATATTACCGAATGGACGACTGCCGCGTCCGGCCGCAGCCGGCAGGCGACATGAAGATCATCTGCGCCGGCTCGTCGGACGAGGGCCTCGCCTTCTCGGCCAAGTGGGCGGACTATGCCTTCTGCCTCGGCAAGGGAGTCAACACGCCGACCGCCTTTGCCGGCAACAACGAGCGGCTGGCGGCGGCGACGGTGAAAACTGGGCGCGACGTGTCGGTGTTCGTGCTGGTCATGGTGATCGCGGCCGAGACCGACGATGCGGCGATGGCCAAGTGGCGGTCATATAATGACGGTGTCGACCTGGAGGCGATCGCCTGGCTCGCAGATCAGGGGGCCAAGGACACCCACAACACCGACACCAACGTCCGCCAGCTCGCCGCGCCGGAGGGAGCAGTCAACATCAACATGGGCACGCTGGTCGGCAGCTATGCCAGCGTCGCGCGGATGCTCGACGAGATGGCGACGGTGCCGAACACCGGCGGCGTCCTTCTCACCTTCGACGACTTCGAGGAAGGCGTGGAGGCGTTCGGGACGCGCATCCAGCCGCTGATGCGGTGCCGACAGCAGATCGCCGCCGGCTGACCGTCAGAGCTCGTTCTCCGTATCGCCGGTCGGCTCGGGATCGGGCGCATGATTGCCGTAACCGGCACCTGATTCCTCTTCAGGCTCTTCGCCCATCGTGTCGTCCGGCTTGTCGGCGGGGTTCAGTGGCTCGCTCATGTCTGTCTCCTTCGCCAGGATAACGAAGCGGGGGCGCGTCGGCTCCGCTCAGCCGAACAGCTCGCCCTGATCGCCGCGCGGCGGGCGGAACAGGTCAGTACGCAGCACCAGCCGTTCGTTGGCAAGACCGTGCTTGCGGCAGGCGAGGCGGAAGCGGGTGCGGAGCAGGTCCGCCCAGGGCCCCTGGCCCTGCATCCGCGTGAAGAAGTCGGGATCATTGTCGCGACCGCCGCGGATGGAGCGGATGGTCGCCATCACCTTGCCCGCGCGATCGGGGAAGTGCGCGTCGAGCCAGGCACGGAACAGCGGCGCGACCTCGTGCGGCAGCCGCACTGGCAGGAAGAACACGCCGCGCGCGCCGGCCTCGGCGGCGCGCTCGACCAGATGCTCGATCTCGTGATCGGTGATCTGCGGGATCACCGGCGCGATCGAGACGAACACCGGCACCCCGGCGTCGGCGAGCCGGCGCACCGCGCGCAGACGGCGTTCCGGCGCAGGCGCACGCGGCTCGACCGTCATCGCGATGCGCGGGTCGAGCGTGGTGACCGACACCACCACCAGCGCCAGCCCCCTGGCGGCCATCGGCGCGAGCAGGTCGAGGTCGCGGACCACGCGGTCGGACTTGGTGGTGATGCTGACCGGGTGGCCGGTCTGGCTCAGCACCTCGATGACGCTGCGGGTGATGCGCCACTCGGCCTCGATCGGCTGGTATGGATCGGTGTTGGTGCCCATCGCGATCGGCCGGCAGAGATAGCCCGGCTTTGCCAGCTCCTCGCGCAGCAGTGCCGCCGCAGTCGGCTTGGCGAACAGCCGGCTCTCGAAGTCGAGGCCGGGCGAGAGGTCATGAAACGCATGGCTCGGCCGCGCGAAGCAGTAGATGCAGCCATGTTCGCAGCCGCGATAGGCGTTGATCGAGCGGTCGAACGGCACGTCGGGGGAGGCGTTGCGGGTGATGATCGTGCGCGGCGTCTCGACCGTGACGGTGGTGCGCAGCGGCGGGGCCGCGCCGTCGATCGCCTCGGCCATGTCGAGCCAGTCGCCATCCACCTCGATCTCGGGCAGGTTGAAGCGCCGGCTCTCCCGGTTGTGGGTGGCACCGCGGACGGGGCGGGATCGGCTCTGCGCCATTGCGCCGGGCTAGCAGGGTGTGTAGAACACAACAAGAACAAAAGGAGCGAGCGATGACGCGCAACACCTATATCGAACTGCCGGTGGCCAGCACCGGCGATGCCAAGGCGTTCTATCAGGCGGCGCTCGGCTGGACCTTTGCCGATTTCGGGCCGAGCTATGCCTCGACGATGGAGGGGACCGGCGACATGGGATTGCAGGCCGATCCGGCGGAGAAGACCACGGCGCTGCTGCCGGTGATCGAGGTGGCGGACGTGGCGGCGACGCTGGCGGCGGTCGAGTCGGCGGGCGGCACGGTGACGCGGCCGGTGTTCGCCTTTCCGGGTGGGCAGAGATTCCACTTTCGCGATCCCAACGGGCACGAGCTGGCGGCGATGCAGCCGGGGTGAGGCTCAACGCTCGGTGAGGCGCGGCATCAATTCGACGAAGTTGCAGGGCCGATGGCGGTTGTCGAGCTGGCTGGCGAGGATGCCGTCCCAGCCATCCTTCACCGCACCGGTCGAGCCCGGCAGCGCGAAGATATAGGTGCCGCGCGCGACGCAGGCGCAGGCGCGCGACTGGACGGTCGAGGTGCCGATCTTGGCATAGCTGAGCCAGCGGAACAGCTCGCCAAAGCCGGGGATTATCTTGTCGGCGACTCGCTCCACCGCCTCGGGCGTGACGTCGCGGCCGGTGACGCCGGTGCCGCCGGTGGTGACGATGCAGTCGATCGCCGGGTCGTCGATCCACTGGTGGAGGTGCGCGGCGATCGCGTCGGCGTCGTCGCGCAGGATCGCGCGGTCGGCGAGGACGTGCCCCGCCGCCGTCAGCCGCTCGACCAGCGTGTCGCCGGAACGGTCGTCGGCCAGGCTGCGGGTGTCGGAGACGGTGAGGACCGCGATACGGACCGGCAGGAAAGCCGCGTCCGCGTCAATCGGCATGGGCGAGGGTGCCCGTCTGCGGCGAGACGCTGGCGCTGAGCGCGAGCGCCGCCGGCGGTGCGGGCCGCGGCAGC
>NZ_CAHJXA010000179.1 GCF_903644135.1 Sphingomonas bacterium
CGACCGGCACCTGGTAGGTGGCACCGCCGACACGGCGTGAACGCACCTCGATGCCCGGCTTGATGTTGTTCAGCGCGTCATGGAACACGCCGAGCGGGTCACGCTTGGCGCGGGTCTCGACCGTCTCCATCGCGCCGTACACGATCAGCTCGGCGACCGACTTCTTGCCGTCGTACATGACGGAGTTCATGAACTTGGAGAGCACCTCATCCCCGAAACGGGGGTCAGGCAGGATTTCCCGCTTATCGGGACGACGACGACGAGCCATCTGGCTTACCTTTCAAAAGCTTGCAAAACGAAGGAGCGGCTTACTTGGGCCGCTTCGCCCCGTATTTGGACCGCGACTGGCGGCGATCCTTGACCCCCTGCGTGTCGAGCACGCCGCGCAGCACATGGTAGCGCACGCCCGGCAGGTCGCGCACGCGGCCGCCGCGGATCAGCACCACCGAGTGCTCCTGCAAATTGTGCCCCTCGCCGGGGATGTAGCTGATGACCTCGCGCTGGTTGGTCAGGCGCACCTTGGCCACCTTGCGCAGCGCCGAGTTCGGCTTCTTGGGCGTCGTCGTATAGACGCGGGTGCAAACGCCGCGCTTCTGCGGGTTCGCTTCCATCGCAGGGACCTTCGACTTGGCCTTCTGCGGTTCGCGGCCCTTGCGGACCAGCTGGTTGATCGTCGGCATGAAGCCCTTCACCTTCCTAGGTTACTTTGCTGGAGCCATCACAGCACCGGAGGAATACAACAAGGGCCAAAGGGGACTTGTCGCCTCCCCGGCCCTGCCTGCATCCAGCAATGTTCAAGCGTGTCCGCCGGCCGAATGGCCTGCGGACGCCGCGGACCTATAGCGACCGCCCGCCGAACGGTCAACGCCCTGCGCAGGGCGACTTAACGCGGCGGCAACCGGAGCCGGGGCATGAGGGGGCGTGACCAGCCTCTCCCTCCATCTGTCCCGCCCGGCCGTTCGCGGTCGCGCCCGGACGGCGATGCTCGTTGCGGCGTCGCTGGTGGGAGCGGTAGCGGCAGGCTGGCCGCTGCTCGTCGCGGTTCCGGTCGCGGGTGGCCCGCTGGTCGCGCTGGCGTCGGGGATGGCGGCCTGGTCGATCGCGCGGGCGGCCGCGCCCCTGCCCCACGCCAACGACAACGCCGCCCAGCTGGGCTCGCCCATCCGGTCACATGATGCTAGGTCGGTCGGGCACAGTCCGGGAGCGCAAGGGATGTTCGGAGGCAAGACGGAGCCACGCCGTGCCGGCGGTCTGTCGGTGATCGGTGCCGACGTCACCGTCACCGGCAACATCGCCACGCAAGGCGACCTGCACGTCGATGGCGTGGTCGAGGGCGACATCGCCTGCGGCTCGCTGGTCCAGGGCAGCTCGGGGCGGATCGTCCGCACGGTTACCGCCAAGAACGCCCGCCTCGCCGGCACCATCGAAGGCCGGGTGTCGGCGGCGACGCTGATCGTCGAGAAGGCGGCCAAGCTGCGCGGCGATGCCGAATACCAGACCGTGCAGATCGAGACGGGCGCGCAGGTCGACGGCCGCATGACCCACATGACCGCCGACGGCAGGACAGCCGCCGAGCCGCCGCTGCGCCTGGTCGACGCCAGCGACGCCGGCTAGCGTTTGATCCACTGACGTGGATGCGGCACCAGCCCTCTCCCCCACCCCACCTCCCAGTCAGGATAATGTCTTGGGAGGTGGGGTGGGGGAGAGGGCTGGTGCCGCCCTGATTCAGCGTCGCTGAATCAGACTCTAGCGGCGCGGCCGGGCGAGGGTCGCCAGCAGCGTCGCCTCGAACCGCGCCGGGTCCTCGACCTGCGGCGCATGGCCCAGACCCTCGAGTCGCACCACCGTCGCGTCGGGCATCTGCCGTGCCGCCTCCGGCGCGACCAGCGGGATCGACTGTAGGAACCCGCGCAGCGACGGCTGCATCTGCTGGCGGCCAAAGGCGGTACGGTCGAGCGTGCCGATGATCAGCGTGGTCGGCGGCTTGATGCGGTAGAGCTCATGCGCGACCGACTGGGTCTTGACCATCTCGCTGGTCTTGGCCTGGGCCAGCGCGACCGCGTCACGCCCCGCGCCCTGGTACATGCCGACCTGCATCCACACCCAGCGGTCATAGGCCGGCTTCCAGCTGTCGTGATAGTAATTGGCCTGCTGATACGCCTTGATGCTGGCATAGCTGGTCTTCTTCTCGCCCGCCCAGAGCGTATCGACGTCGACATAGGGCAGCCCCTCCTCGGAGCGGTCCTTGAGCCCCAGGGGATTGACCAGCACCAGCTGATCGACCGCCTCCGGGAACATGATCGCGAACCGCATCGCCAGCATCCCGCCGATCGAGTGGCCGACGATCGTCGCCCGGCCGATCCCGCGCGACACCATCAGCCGGTGGGTCAGGTTCGCAAGCATCTCGAAGCTGTACTGTGCGCCGCGCGGCTTGGACGACTTGCAGAAGCCGATCTGGTCGGGGACGAGCACGCGATAGCCGGCTGCGGTCAGCGCGCGGACCGTCGACTCCCAGGTCGCGCCGCAGAAGTTCTTGCCGTGCAGCAGCACGACGCTGCGGCCGTTGGGGCGCGGCGCGGCGACGTCCATGAACGCCATCTCGGCGGGCTGGCCGATGATGTCGGCGTTGATGGTCTGGACCGGCCACGGATAGGCGAAACGCTCCAGCCGCGGGCCGAAATCGGGTCCGCCGGTCAACGTCGGCAGCGACTGTTCGACAGGCTGACCCGCCGCGTTCCCCGCCAGCATCGCCGCTGCCAGCGCGCCGATCGCCGTCATCATCCTTCGCATCTGTGTCGAGCCCCCCACAGCCTTGTCCTCCACCCTACAGTCCGCGAGGCGTGACGCATAGCGGCGGCTTGTGCCCGCTAGATTCCGGCGATAGGGAACGGCCGGCTGCAGGGGCATAGCTCAGCTGGTTAGAGCGTCGGTCTCCAAAACCGAAGGCCCTCGGTTCGAATCCGAGTGCCCCTGCCACCATCCCCGCCCCGCCACTTGCATGGGTCGGCGTACGGGGCTATCTGCGGGCATCCGACAGCGCGGATACTTTCTCCCGCCGGCTCTCTTTGATCGAGGAGCGGTGGGCGGACCCGTGTCCCGCCGACGACGACAGACAGGTGAGACCCATGGCCGCGGCGAAGACCACTCCGATCGAGTTCACCCGCCAGGTGCAGGCGGAGACGCGCAAGGTCGTGTGGCCGACCCGGCGCGAGACGGTGATGACCGGGGTGATGGTGGTGCTGATGACCACGATCCTGGCGCTGTTCTTCCTGGCGGTCGACAGTTTCTTCGAGGTGATCGTCGCCGCGCTGCTCAAGCTGGCGCACTGACGCCCTCCCCCCGCGATTTAACGAAAAGGGTCCGCCGATGGCGCGCTGGTACATCATTCACGCTTATTCCGGCTTTGAGGGCAAGGTCCGCGACGCGATCATGGCCGAGGCGACCCGCATGGGCCTCGATCAACTTGTCGAGCAGATTGAGGTGCCGACCGAGACCGTCACGGAGGCACGTCGCGGCAAGAAGATCGCGGTCGAGCGCAAGTTCATGCCCGGCTATGTCCTCGCCAAGCTCAACATGAACGACGATGTCTATCACCTCGTCAAGAATACGCCCAAGGTGACCGGCTTCCTGGGCAGCATGGGCAAGCCCCAGGCGATCAGCGAGACCGAGGCGGCGCGGATGCTCAACTCCAAGGAGGAAGCAGCCGCCGCGCCCAAGCAGAAGATCAAGGTCGATTACGAGATCGGCGATGCGGTCAAGGTGCTGGACGGCCCGTTCGCCAGCTTCAACGGCACCGTCGAGGGGCTCGACTTCGACAAGTCGAAGGTCAAGGTGTCGGTATCGATTTTCGGGCGCGCGACGCCGGTCGAGCTGGACTTCGAGCAGGTCGAGCGAAGCAAGTAAGGCAAAGCCGAGCTTGCCGTCCGCACGCCCGTAGCAAAGCTACGAGCGAGACGGCGCTCGACCGGCCGGCGGGTCGCGCAGCGAGCCCGTCCGACGACGCGGAATTTACTCCCGCGTCGGGCTTAGAAACGCTGGCGCCTTAATAAGCCAGCGCACACCCGTCCGCCCGCATCTCGCTGGCGGCGGCGTAGACCCGGTCCGCGCCGTCCATCCGCCGCTCGATCGCCTCGTAGCGGCCGAAGCCGCCATCCGACTGACCGATCGTCCAGCCGATCGCCGCCAGCGCCGCCCTGGTCGCCGCGGGTACGCCGCTCTCCAGCCGCAGCAAGCCGGTGGCAGGCAGGCCGGGCGCGTCCTCGCCCATCGACTGCGACGAGCCCTCGTGATGCCAGCGCGGGCTATCTCCGGCGGACTGGACGTCAAGGCCATGGTCGACGCGGTTGATGATGATCTGGCTCTGGCCCATCGGCTGCATGTCGCCGCCCATCACGCCGAAGCTCATCCAGGGCTGGTCGCCCCCTCTCCCGTCCGGGCGGGTGGCGAAGCCGGGGATGATCGTCTGGAACGGCCGCTTGCCCGGCGCATAGATGTTGGGATGGCCGTCCTGCAGGCTGAACAACTGGCCACGATCCTGGAACATGAACCCCAGCCCATCGGCGACCAGCCCCGAGCCCATGCCCCGGAAGTTCGACTGGATCATCGACACCATCATGCCGTCCTTGTCGGCGGCGGTGAAATAGGTGGTGTCGCCATGGCTCGGTGCCTGGCCGGGATGGACTGGAGTGAGGATGCGGTCGGGCCGGATCAACGCGGCGCGGCTCGCGGCATAGTCCTTGGAGATCAGCCACTCGACCGGCACCTTGGCAAAGCGCGGATCGGCATAATAGCGGGCGCGATCCTCATAGGCGAGGCGCTTGGCCTCGATCGCCCAGTGGATCGCCTGGGGCGACTGGAAGCCTGCGCCGGCGACATCGTACCGCTCGATCATGTTGAGCATCTGCAGCGTGGCGATGCCCTGCGTGTTCTCGCCGAGCGCGTGCACCGTCGTGCCGCGATAGTCGGTCGTGTACGGCGTCACCCAGGCACTGTGGTGGGCGGCGAGATCGGCGCGGGTCATCCAGCCGCCGACCCGCTTGAAATAGCGCTCGATCGTGGCGGCGATCTCGCCGGCGTAGAAGGCATCGCGGCCGCCCGCGGCGATGGCACGATAGGTGCGGGCGAGATCGGGATTGCGGAACACCTGGCCGGGGAGCGGCCCCTTGCCGTCGGCGAGGCCATAGGTGCGAATCGCGTTGGTGGTCTCCTCCACCCCGGCGTTGGGCCGGAGGAACGCGCCGAGATTGCCGCGGATGTAGCGCGCGATGATGTCGGGCACCGGCGCGCCCTCCTCGCACAGCGCGATGGCGGGGGCGAGGACGTCGCGCCACGGCAGCTTGCCGTAGCGGCGGTGCATGGTCCACCACGCGTCGAGCGCGCCAGGCACTGACACGCTGACCGCGCCGAGCGCCGGCAGCGCGCCGTTCCTCGCTCGCGCCCGTGCCGTCTCCAGCGTCAGCGCGCGCGGGCTCGCGCCCGAACCGGCGAGGCCGACCACCTTCTTGGCCTTGAGATCCCAGATCATCGCATAGCAATCGCCGCCGATGCCGCTCGACGTCGGCTCCAGGAAGCCGAGACAGGCATTGATCGCCACCGCCGCATCGACCGCCGAGCCGCCCCCGCGCAGGATGGCGATGCCCGCCTGGGTCGCCAGCGGATGCGCCGTCCCGGCCGCGCCGTGCAGGCCGTAGGCGGCGGTACGCGACGCGAAGCTCGCCCCGAACGGCCGATCGCCGGCATGGACGTCGGGCCGCGAAAAGCGCGGAGCC
>NZ_CAHJXA010000180.1 GCF_903644135.1 Sphingomonas bacterium
ACTGCTCCCATGGAACTGGCGGCGACCAGCAGAACTGCTCAAAGCCGCCTAGCCGCGGCCCTCACCGGATGCTTACGAATTGTGCGGCGGTGACACGTTAGGTTCACGTACAGCAACCTCGACCAATATTAGTGGTGGTGACTGTTAGACGTACGCGTCACTCGTCGTCAGTCTTCGCGTTTTGCGCTATGTTCATTTATGGAGCGACCTCCACGCAGCAGAGTAGCCGGACAGCGCGGTCCGGCCGATCACAGCATTAGCGACCAGATCTTCGATGCGGTCGACGAACATTTCAGCCGCTATCGCTATGGCAAGACCACGGTAGCCGACCTTGCCAAGGCGATCGGCTTTTCCAAGGCGTACATCTACAAGTTCTTCGACTCTAAACAGGCCATTGGCGAAGCTATCTGCAGCCGGTGCCTGGCGCCGCAATAACGTCCGTGCATGAGTCTCTGGCGCGGGAGAAATCTGCGACAGACAAATTGCGCCGTCTACCGATGACCATCGCAAACATCACGGCCTATCCTTGTACGTAGAACTGGCAGTCGGCTCTGACTAATTTCGAAGATGTCAGCGCAATTACGGCGGCGATCATCCAGGAAGGGCGCGCTTCGGGTCAGTTCGAGCACAAGACGCCGATCGATGAGGCCGTGCGGGCGATCATGCTCGCCTTTCAGCTCTACATGAATCCAGCTATGCGCCAGTATAACCTCCAGACGTACCGGAGGGCGCGAGCGAGGTCGCGAGCCTCGACCTGCGGAGCTTAGCTCCGTGAGCATCATCGAGCCTTCGCTGGCAGGTGGCGCGAGCAGTAGGGCGGCATGAAGACCGCCGACGTGTGCCGCAAGCACGGCATCAGCAGCGCCGTGCTGTATGCATGAAAGCCGAGTAGGGCGGCATGGACGTGTCGCAGGCGCGGAAGCTGAAGGTGCTTGATGAGGAGAACGGCCGGCTGAAGCAGCTGCTGGCGGACGCGATGCTCGATAATGCCGTGCTGAAGGAGGCCGCCTCAAAAAAGCTGGTGAGGCCTGCCGTTTAGCGAAAGGCCGTCGAGCATGCGCGGCAGCGCCTGCACTTGGACGTTGAACAGGTCCGCGCGCTCGTGCGTACGCCGATATGGTCGCTGCTGGCGAACTCGCGGCCATGAGATCGCCGAAATAGGAAAGAGACGTTACTCCGAACGCGGGCAGCTCGAAAACTACTGGCCGAAATTTGCGCCGAGCGCGACGGTTGGATCTACTGAGACGATCTCTAGGTACTTACAGGTCATGGCCGCAAGACTGGCCGACGAGCGGCAGATCGATGTCGCTGCGAGACACCCTCCAGTTGGAATGAACAAGCGCAATTACATGCACTCGTGCCCAGCATATCTTGCCAAACTGATCATCGCTGTCCAGGCGTTCTGGACCGACATGGACCGTCTGACCTCAGTAGACCGGCGAGACAATGCGGTTCGTAACCGTGCGTAATCGCGGTTACCTTCGCTGACATAGTGCGCATAAGTCGCTAAAAGATTGGCTGGCGGGGGTGGTGGAGCCGAAGGGAATCGAACCCTTGACCTCTGCAGTGCGATTGCAGCGCTCTCCCATCTGAGCTACGGCCCCGCGCCCGGGCGACCGGAACGACAGCGCTGCCCTTAACGACTGCCCCTGGGCGATGCAACAGGCCAGGCGGGATCGGGCCGGGCTCAGATCGAACCGCTGAAGGTGTCGCACTGGGCGGGGTCGCCGGTGTCGATGCCGCGCTTCAGCCATTTCATCCGCTGCGCCGAGGTGCCGTGGGTGAAGCTGTCGGGAACGACGCGGCCCTGCGTCTCCTGCTGCAGCGTGTCGTCGCCGATCGCGTGGGCGGCGGTCAGCCCCTCCTGGACGTCGCCGGGGTCGAGCCGGTCGCGGTTGTTCGCCGCCCAGACGCCGGCATAGCAGTCGGCCTGCAATTCCAGCCGCACCGACTGCTCGTTGCCCCGCGCGCTGCGGCCGAGCAGGTTCTGGATATGGTGGCCGAACTCGTGGGCGATGACATAGTCCTGCGCGAAGTCGCCCTTGGCACCGAAGCGGCTGGCGAGTTCGTCGAAGAAGCTGGTGTCGAGATAGATGTCGTGGTCGCTGGGGCAGTAGAATGGCCCCATCGCCGACTGCGCCGCGCCGCACCCCGACTGACCGCTGCCGGAGAAGAAGCGCAGGCCAGGCTTTTCGAACTGCCGGCCTTCACGCGCAAAGATCGCCTCCCAGGTCTTCTGCGCCGATTCGAACGCGTTGCAGGCGGACTTTGCGTTCGGGTTGGAGGTGCAGACCTGCGTCACGCTGCTCGGCCCCTGCGACGGCTGCGATATGGGCGAGCCGCCCCCGCCGCCGACCAGCGATCCCAGGCTGCCCAGCCCGCCGAACACCGCCAGCAACAGCAGTACGACGACGATCCCGCCACAGCCGAACCGGCTGCCGACCAGCGGCAACAGCCCGATCAGCAGGCCGCCGCCGCCTCCACCGCCACCGCCGAAGCCGCCGCCGCCGCGCGCCTCGCCGACATCGATGTCGTTGGGATCGAAATCGTCGAGGCGCATTCCGCTCTCCTGCTCACAGCCGTTGTTTCGCCATGCGGCGCGACGGTGATCGTTGCAAGAACGCGTCGACCGGCGCATGTCGCGGCAGGGCAAGGAGGACGCATGATCCTGGGTGGCAAGACGGCGGTGGTCACCGGCTCGACCTCGGGCATCGGCCTCGCCTGTGCCCACGCGCTGGCGGGCGAGGGCGCGGCGGTGGTGCTCAACGGTTTCGGCGACGCGGCCGCGATCGAGACGATCCGTGCCGAACTGGCGGCCGCGAGCGGTGCGGCGGCGCTGTACGACGCGGCTGACATGACCCGGCCGGACGAGATCGCGGCGCTGGTCGCGCGCGCGGTCGCCGAGACCGGCAGCTGCGACATCGTCGTCAACAATGCCGGCATCCAGCATGTCTCCCCCATCGCCGACTTCCCGCCCGAGCAATATGACCGCATCATCGCGATCAACATGTCGTCGGCCTGGCACATGATGCGCGCCGCGGTGCCGGCCATGCGCGCGAGGGGATGGGGGCGGATCATCACCACCGCCTCCGCCCATTCACTGACCGCCAGCCCCAACAAGTCGGCCTATGTCATGGCCAAGCACGGCGTCGTCGGCCTGACCAAGACGGTGGCGCTGGAGACCGCCACCGACGGCATCACCGTCAACGCGATCTCCCCCGGCTATGTCTGGACGCCTCTGGTCGAGCATCAGATCCCCGACACGATGAAGGCGAGGGGCATCACCCGCGAGCAGGTGATCAACGACGTGCTGCTGGCGGCACAGCCGACCAAGCAGTTCGTCACTGCCGAGCAGGTGGCCGCGCTCGCGCTGTTCCTGTGCCGTGACGAGGCGGCGTCGATCACCGGCGCGAACCTGTCGATGGATGGCGGCTGGACGGCGGCATGAGGCGCTATGCGGTCCTGCTGGCGCTGGCGCTGGCCGGCACCGTCTCGGCGCAGGCCAGCGACTGGCACAAGACGATTACCGTACGCGACCGGCAGCGGCTGCGTGACTGGCGCACCGCCTGGAAGGGTGCGCTGGCCGCGGTCAAGACCAGCGGCGTGGCGGCGGTGGCGGCCGATCCGGTGTTGTTCGACCCCGACGCAGCGCTGATCGACCGGGCGTTGCCGCCGGCGGGGGCGTATCGCTGTCGCCACGTCGGCATCGGCACGGGGCTCGATCGCGCTGAGCTCAAAATCGAGCCATGGGGGCGGTGTCGTATCGACGGGGACGACCTGCCGCGCCAGTTCTCCGACCTCGACGGCGGCGAGCGGCGCGCGGGGCTGATCTGTGCCGACACCGATCGGCGCGCGATCTTCCTGGGGACGACGATGTTCGGCGACGAGCATCGGCCGGAGACCTATGGGCATGCGGCCGGTCGCGACCTGGCGGGTGCGGTCGAGCGGATCGGCGAGCAGCGCTGGCGGCTGGTGCTGCCCTATCCGCGGTTCGGCGCGACGCTGGACCTGATCGAGCTGCTGCCGGCGTCCTGAGCCGGTTCCACCACCAGCGTCGCGTCCTCACGCTTCTCGGGCCGGATATAGATGGACGCGAGTTCGGGCAGGGTGGCGCGCAATTCGGCCTCCAGCGCCTCGATCAACGTCTCGCCCTCGCCCATCGTCAGCGTGTCGACGAAGTCGGCGCTGATCGCGACGAAGACGCTGTCGGGGCCGGTATGGATGGTGCGGACATGGTTGACCGCGGTGATCCACGACTGCGCATCGACGATGCGGCGGACGGTCGCGACCACTTCGGGATCGGCGCGCTCGCCGATCAGCAGGCCCTTGGCCTCGCGCGCCAGCAGCACGGCGACCGCGGCGAGGATCAGGCCGATGACGATCGAGGCGATGCCGTCCAGCCGCGGGTCTGCGAAGCGATGGCTCGCCCACACGCCCAGCGCCGCGACCGCCAGCCCGGCGATCGCCGCGCTGTCCTCGAACAGCACGATGAATGCCGCCGGGTCCTTCGACTCGCGGATCGAGCGCCACCAGCCGCGCTCCTGGCGCTTGGTCCCGGCGAACTCGCGCACCGCCAGCGTCCACGACGATCCTTCGAGCAGGAACGACACGCCCAGCACGATGTAGTTCAGCAAGGGGTCGCTCGGCGGCTCCGGCTCGGCGATGTGCCGCCAGCCTTCGAATACCGACACGCCCGCGCCGATCGCGAAGATCAGGATGGCGACGATGAACGCCCAGAAATACAGCTCGCGGCCGTACCCGAACGGGTGGTGCTTGTCGGGCGGCCGCTTGGCGCGCTTCTGGCCATAGAGCAGGAGGATCTGGTTTAGGCTGTCGACGCAGGAGTGGAACCCCTCGGTCAGCATCGACGAGGAGCCCGACAGCGCCGCGGCGACGAACTTCGCGACGCCGATGCCGAGGTTGGCGGCGAGCGCGCCGTACAGCACGAGGTTGCCACGCAGCCGGGCGACGATCCCCTCGGCCATGCTCAGCCCGCCAGCAGCATGATCGCGGAGCGATAACCGCCAAGCGTGCCGACATCGACATAGCTGGTGCCGGCTCGCACCCCGCAGGCGGTGTTGCCGCGCGCCAGCCAGGCGTTGACCAACGTGCCGATATACTCGTCGCCACGCCCCGGCTCGCGCCACAGGTCGTGCAGTTCGTGGAGGACATGGCCAGGCATCCCGAATGCGCCCCAGATCAGCGACGAGCGCGGGCCCGGCTGCTTGACGTCGATCGCGACCACCTCGTCGGCGTCGTCGAGCACCACCGCATCGAACAGCTCCGGCCGCTCGACCGGGAACAGCAGGAACGCGAGCCGGTCGCGCGGCAGGCGGGCGAGCGCGTCGGCGGGGAACCAGATCGTATCGGGCAGGCCGACCAGCACCGGCTCGTCGGCAGCGACCAGCGGCGCGGCGCGGAAGATCGCGTCGCACAGTCCGCTGGCATGGGGCTGGACGACGAAGGCGGTGGTCGCCCCTTCTACACCCGCGCCGTAGTAGCGCAGCATGTCGGACTTCGTGGGAGAGATGACGAAGGCGATCTTGGTCGCGCCGCCCGCGACCAGCCGCTCGGCGAGATATTCGCTCACCGCCTTGGGCCGCTCGGTGCCGTCGGCGTCGATGCGGCTGCCGACCGGGAGCAGCTCCTTGGAAAAGGCGAGCGGCTGGATGCGGGTGCCGTTGCCCGCGGCGGGGATGATCCCCCACATCAGGCGGCGACCCGTTCGGTGGTGGCG
>NZ_CAHJXA010000181.1 GCF_903644135.1 Sphingomonas bacterium
GTGCGGGGCCGGCGCTGCCGGCAGCTCCGGCGGAACCTGGTAGCGCCTTGGTGGTCCCGGCCATCTGGCCCTGCACGGCGGCGAGCCCCGACGACGCGGCGGCAAGGTCGCCATCGACCTGCGCCATCTGCGCGCGTGCCGCGCCGATGCGGTCGCTGACCGTGCCGGTGCCGGGCAGGCTGGCGAGGTAACGGTTCTGGAAGTCGGAGCGCTTGGTCTCGGCGTCCTGCAGCTGCTTCTGCAAGGTCGAAAGCTGGCCGTCGAGGAAACGCAGCGACTGGGTCGACTGGCGACGGTCGCCGGCGAGGTTCTGCTCGACGAAGATGTCGATCAGCTTCTGGGTAACGGTGCGCGCCAGCTTGGGCGAGGATTGCGTCGTCGTGATCTGGAACAAATTGTCCTGCTGGCTCTCGACCTTGATCGCCGTCGCCAGCCCCGCCACCCGGTCGGCGACATCGCGATCGCTCGACACGGTGTTGGCGAGGTCGGTGCCCCGCACGACCTTCTCCAGGTTCACCGCCGAGACGAGCGTCTGGCGGATGCGGTCGACATCCTTCTGACCGTCGCTCGGCACGCCGGGGACGCCGCCGGGAATGATCGACTGCATCTGCACGAAGATTCGCGCGCGCGACTCGTAGCGGCTCGGCATCTGCGCGACGACGAACCAGCCGACCACCGCCACGCCCCATGCCACCGCCAGCGCCAGCCAGCGGCGATGCCAGATCGCGTGGAGCGCTACCCGCGCCTCGTCATAGATACCGTTCACGCCTTTGCCTCCAGCTGCGCTGGAGAGGCGGCACCAGCCCGCTCCCCCACCCGGCCTCCCATCGAGGATACCGTGTGGGAGGTCGGGTGGGGGAGCGGGCTGGTGCCGCCCCACGGCGAGAGCCGTGCAAACATCATACGCCTCAGAACATCGACTCTGGAATAATGATGAGGTCGCCCGGCTCCAGCCGGACGTTGGCGCGGCTGTCGCCATGCTTGAGCAAGCTGGCGATCTGCAGCTGGTACTCGCTCTGCTTGCCGGTCGCGCGATCGTAGCGGACCAGCTTGGCGTGGTTGCCCGACGCATATTGGCTGAGGCCGCCGACCGCGATCATCGCGTCGAGCAGCGTCATATTGGCGCGGTAGGGGATCGACGCCGGCTTCTCGGTCGCACCGACGACGCGGATCTGCTGGCTGAAGGTGCCGGCGAAGTTCTCGACGATGACCGAGACGATCGGATCCTTGACGTACTCGCCCAGCGCGACGCGCATGTCGGCCGCCAGCATCGCCGGCGTCTTGCCGACCGCGGGCATGTCGTTGATCAGCGGCGTGGTGATGCGGCCGTCGGGGCGCACCTGGACCTTGCTCGACAGCTCGGGATTGCGCCAGACGAAGATCTGTAACTGGTCGAGCGGGCCGATGATATATTCCTCGCCCGGCTGCTCGCGGCTGGCGACATAGCCGGCGGGGGGCAGTTCCGGCCGGCTCGCGGCGCAGCCGGCGAGCGCGGACGACGCGAGCGCCATCACCAACGACAGTCGAACGACAGGTCCCGAGCGCATCTACACCTCCTTTGGCCGACCGGGCGCTGGAGCACGCACCCGTGGCTTCGTTGGCGGCTATGCGGGCGGAGAGGTGAAGATAGCGTTAGGAACGATGCGCGATCAGCTCGGCGGCGCGCGGATGGCCGAGAAAATCGGCGGGGCTGGCGGTCGCACCATAGGCCCCCGCGAGGAACACCGCGATCAGGTCGCCGACCTCGGCATAAGGCAGCCCAACCTGATCGCCCAGCCGATCCAGCGGGGTACAGAGCGGGCCGACGACCGACACCGTCTCGTCCGGGTCGCCGCCCATCCAGCTGGCGAGCGCCAGCGGATAGTTGCGGCGCACCACCGTGCCCAGATTGCCGGTGGCGGCAAGCTGGTGGTGGAGGCCGCCGTCAACCACCAGAAAGGTCTCGCCTCGGCTCTCCTTGCGATCGACGACGCGGGTCAGATAGACGCCTGCCTCCGCCACCAGCCAGCGGCCGAGCTCGATGGCGAAGCGGGTGTCGTCCCAGCCCGCGAGCAGGTTACTGAGCGCCGCGCCGACCGCCTCGATATCGAGTGACACGTCACCGGCGAAGTACGGTACACCGAAGCCACCGCCGAGGTTCACCAGCGGCGGCACGGACCCAGCCTCATCGGCCAGCCGCCGTGCCAATGCCAGCGTCGCCGCCTGCGCCTCGATCAGGGCGGCGGCGTTCAGCACCTGCGAGCCGGCATAGATGTGCAGCCCGCGCCAATCCGCCCCCGCGGCGATGATCGTGCGGATCAGCGGGCCGGCACGCTCGGCATCGACGCCGAAGGGCGAGGGCCGTCCACCCATCTTCATCCCCGATCCGCGCAGCTCCGCATCGGGGTTGACCCGCACCGCCAGTCGCGGCGTGATGCCCAGCCGCTCGCCGATCGCCAGCGCCCTCGCCACCTCGCCTTCGGACTCGGCGTTGAGCGTGACGCCTGCCTGGATCGCGGCGGTCAGCTCGCCGTCGCGCTTGCCCGGCCCCGCGAAGCTGATCGCCGCCGCCGGCTTGGCGGCAAGCGCCTTCGTCAGCTCTCCCGCCGAAGCGATGTCGAGACCGTCGACCAGCGGCGCGATCGCGGCGAGCAGCGCGGGGTGCGGGTTGGCCTTGATCGCATAATGGAGATCAACCGCCGGAAACGCAGCCCGAAAGCGCTCCACCCGAGCGGCGACGATCGCCATGTCGTACACGAACAGCGGCGTGTCGCCCGCCTGCGCAGCCCAGGCTTCCGCATCGCGTCCGCCGATCGTCAGCGCACCCCGTTGCCGGGCGAACTCGGGTGGGAACGGCCCCATCGGTTTCACCATGCCACCTCCGCGCGGATAGCGGCCCGATCGAGCTTGCCGTTGGCGTTGCGCGGCAGGGCGTCACGCCACTGGTAGCGTGCCGGTTGCAGGAAGCTGGGCAGCTCCGTGCGCAGCCGCGCCCGCAGCGCAGGCTCGCTCGCCGCATCGCCGGCTGCGACCACCAGGATCGCCTGCCCCAGCCGCTCGTCGGCGACGCCGATCGCCACCGCCTCACGCGCCTCGCCGCCGGCCAGCACCGCCGCCTCGACCTCGCCGGGGCTGATGCGGTTGCCGGCGGACTTGATCATCTCGTCGTCGCGACCGACGAAACGCAGCAGGCCGTCCGCGCCCTCGACCACCGTATCCCCCGACCACACCGCTTGGCCGCTTGACGTGGCAAAGGCAGGGGCCGGCCGGAAACGGCACGCGGTGCGCTCCTCGTCGTGCCAATAGCCCTGCGCCACCAGCGGCCCGGCATGGACCAGCTCGCCCGCCTCGCCGGCCGCCGCTCGGCTGCCGTCGGGACGCACCACCAACACCTCGGCGAACGGGATCGCGCGCCCCATCGCGTCGGGATGCGCGTCGACCAATGCCGGGTCGAGATAGGTCGAGCGGAACGCCTCGGTCAGCCCGTACATCGGATACAGCGCCGCCTGTGGGAACCGCGAGCGCAGCGCCGCGACCAGCCGCGGCGTCAACGCGCCGCCCGAATTAGTCAGCCGCCGCAGCCGCGCCGCCGTTTCCGTCGGCCACTCCGCCTCCGCCAGCTGCAGCCACAGCGGCGGCACCCCGGCCAGCGTCGTCGCGCCAGTGCGCTCGACTGCCTTCACGACATCGCGCGGCGTCAGATAATCGAGCGGCGCGACCGCCGCGCCGGCGTACCAGGTCGAGAACAGCTGGTTCTGCCCATAGTCGAACGACAGCGGCAGCACGCCGAGCACGCGGTCGTCGAGCGTCAACGTCAGGTAATGCGCCACCGACACCGCCCCCAGCCACAGATTGGCGTGGCTCAGCATCACTCCCTTGGGCAGACCGGTCGAACCCGAAGTGTAGAGGATCGCCGCCAGCGTGTCCGGATCGGCGTCGGACGGGGGCAGGCCCTGGCTCGTCGTGGCGATCTCGGCCTCATCGGCGATCCTCGCCGACACGTCACCCGCCGCCAGCGTCGCCGCGCGTGCCGGTTGCGTCACCAGCAGCCGCGCCTCGCTATGGCCGACGATATGCGCCACCTGCGCGCGGCGCAGCAGCGGATTGACCGGCACATGCACCAGCCCCGCCCGCGCCGCCGCCAACGGCATGACGCAGGCGATACGCGTCTTGGGCAGCCATGTGGCAATCCGGTCGCCCGGCGCGAGCCCCTGCCCCGCCAGCCACGCCGCCGCCGCCGCGACCATCGTCTCCAGCTCGGCGAAGGTTATTTCGCCTGCCCGGTCGACCAGCGCGACGTCGCCCGGCCGCCCGCGGGCGACGCGGTCGATCGGCTGCGGCATCGGGTCGAGCGGAACCATCGCGCCGCTGTAGCGCAGGATCGTTGCCGAATTCACCCCCGCCGCTTAGGAGCGATCCCGTCGCGATCGGCGAAAACGGGCGAGGGGACAAAAGTTGATCTTCGAAGGTAGCGACGAGGTGCGCGACACGGTGCGGGGCGTCCTGGCCGATATCCTCGGCCTCGACGCTGCCCGCGTGGCGGCGTTCACCGACGCGACGCCGCTGTTCGGATCGCTGCCCGAGCTCGACTCGATGGCGGTCGCCAGCGTCCTGACCGAGCTGGAGGACCGGCTCGGCATCGTGATCGACGACGACGAGGTCGATGGCGAGATGCTGGCGACCTTCGGCGCGCTGGTCGCCTTCGCCGCGCACAAGGCGCTGGGCTGAGCCGAGGCGGCATGACCGCCGCGCCGCGTTTCGACCATTACGACTGGAGCGGCGGCCGCGAGGCGATGCTGCGCTTCGGGCCGGAGGCGGGGCCGGTCGTGGTGCTAGCACTGCCATTGTTCGAGGAAGCCAATCGGACGCGAGCGTTTGGCTGCGCGGTACTGCGGGCTTTGGCGGTGCATGGCATTGGCGGCGTGCTGCCGGACTTACCGGGACAAGGCGACAGCTTGATACCACTGGAGACGCTGTCGCTGCTCAATATCCAGGAAGGATATGAGTATGTAGTTTCACCATTCTTCGAGCGGGGCCGGCCGGCCTATGGCGTCGGCATTCGGAGTGGCGCACTCCTCGACTCGTTGGGGCTTTTGCACGGCCGATGGTATCTGACGCCGCAGGGCGGTCCCGATCTGCTACGTGAGCTACGGCGGATCAGACACGCATCGGTCGAACAGAAGCTGAGCGACCTATGGTATTTTGACCCCCACCTGCCTGAGGATGTTGAAGATCGGCCCGTCGAGCTCGCTGGCAATCTTGTTTCGACCGCCCTGCTGACCGACCTCACCGTGAAGGAGCCATGGGCAGCAGAAAACGGTGGGCCGCTCCGGGTCGTTCGGCTGATCGGCGACACTAATGCCGCCGACCGACACTTGCCTGGCTCGGCGCTGTGGCGACGCACGGAGCCTGGCTGCGACACCGATCTCGCGCAGGCGCTCGCCGCCGACATCGCCGCCTGGATCGCGCGATGCGAAGGCTGATCGCGTTCCCCTGCGAGGGCGAGACGCTGGTCGGCAGCCTCGACGAGGCGGCGGGCACGGCCGCGCTGCTGATCGTCTCGGGTGGCAACGAGGTGCGCTGGGGCGCGCATCGCGGCATGGCGCTGCTCGCGGCGCGGCTGGCCGCCGACGGCATCCCGGTGCTGCGCTTCGACCGGCGCGGGGTGGGCGACTCGATGGGAGAGAATGGCGGCTATGCGTCGAGC
>NZ_CAHJXA010000182.1 GCF_903644135.1 Sphingomonas bacterium
CGCCAGCAACAGTGGCGCGCCCAGCGCCGCCGCCGCAGCTCGCAGCGCCGCTGCCGGAGCCAGGCCGCCGCTGCGCTCTGCGTTGTAGCGCACGCAGACCTGGATGCCGAAATCGACTCCCAGCCCGACGAATAGGGGGATGAAGGCAACCGAGATCAGGTTGAGCCGGCCGATCGCGGCCAGCCCCAGCGCGGTGGTGACGACCAGACCGACGATGATCGTCACGATGATCGCCGCAACGAGTCGCACCGACCGCGTTGCCAGCCACAAGGTCACCAGCATCGCCGCCAGCATGACGGCGGCTACGACGCCGATATTCTCCTGCAGCGTTGCGAACTCCTCATCGGCGATCGGCACCTCGCCGGTCAGCCGCACGCGCACGCCATGCGCCGCGTGGAGCCCGAGCGAAGCGGCATCGGCCCGCACCGCCTGCGCCGTGGCATCGCCCGGCTGCAGCGCTCTATAGTCGAGCACCGGCCGCACCAGCAGCAGCCGCCTAGTGGGTGGAGCCGGACCGCCGGCAGCGAACAGCCGTTGCCACGAGAAATAGGCCGGGCGGCCAGCCAGCACTCGCTCACCAGCGTCGGCGAGCGCGCGGAGCGGCGCATCGATTGTGTCGAGACGGGCATCGCCGCGCTCGACCCCATCGGTGACCGTGCCGAGCGCCACCGTGACCCCGCGCAACGACGGATCGGCGGCGAGCGGCCCCAGCAGCGGCTGCGCCTGGACCAAAGCGGCGGTGGCGCGCTGCACCTCGTCGCGGCTGCCGAACAACAGCCCTTCGTGCGCGAAGAACGCGCCGCCGTCGGGCCGCGACACCGCACGGACATGCGCCCGATCGCCCGCTAGCCGATCGGCAAGCCGCGCCGCGCCGTCCTCGGCCAGCTCCGGCGTCTCGCCATCGACCACCACCAGCATCGCGTCGCGCAGCTGCGGAAAGGCGGCCTCCATCGCCCGCTCCTGCTGCCGCCACGGCACGTCGGGGGAGATCAGCACCGCCGTATCGGTGGTCATCGCGAAATGCCCGGCCGCGAACAAGCCGGCGAGCAGCGCCAGCACCAGCCCGGCGGCGAGCGTCCACCAAGGCCGCGCGATGCTCGCGGCTACCAGCCGAGGAACAGGGTTCGCCGCTCGCATCGGCACGGCCTAGCGCGCCTGCGGCCCCGATCCACCGAGATAATAATGCATCTTCACCTGGATCGCCTGCGCGCCGCCGGCAAAGCCGAACTCTGCGTCGGTCCATTTGGGTGCCGACATCGCCTTCAGCGCGTCGCGGGAGAAGGCGACGCCCTCCTTGGGAATGCCGAACAGGCCGCGATCCATCTTGTCGTTGCTGTTCTCGTCATGGAAAAGCTGCGCTGCATAATGGCCGGCCGGCACGTTCTTGACCACCAGCACCGTCACCGGGGTCTGCGCCGGCGCGGAGGCGCTGAGGGGGCAGCCATCCTTCAGGAAGGTCGCCTGAAGGCAGAGATCGACGTGCAGCCGCCCCTTGGCATTCCTGACATTGGTGACGCGGATGGTCACGATGTTGCCGTCCGGGACCGGAGCGGCGGCGGCGACCAGCGCCACCGGCGCAGCGAGCAGGATCAACGGCTTGAGCATCGCGTCGCCCTAAGGCGTCAACCCTGAACCGGCAATGGCCGGGAAAACGCCTATCCGCGGGCTTGCCGGCCCTGCCATTCGAGCCATTGCCACGCGGCGAGCCCGGGCAGGCCCAGCGCCAGCTCGCGGATGCGGCGGAGCAGCGACAGCGCCAGCGCCTGGGGTCCGGCGATGCCGAACATCGCGCAGATGAACAGATAGCCGCCTTCCTGCACCCCCAATGCGCCTGGGATGAGGAACCCGAAGGCGCGAATCGCCTGGCCGAGCGATTCGATCACCGTCGCATCGCGCAGGTTGGCGGGCAGCCCCAGCACATGCAGCGCCGCCAGCGTCTCGGCGATGCCGGCCGCCCAGGAGGCGAGGTGCCAGATGCCGGTTAACGCCACCTTGCGCGGATCGCGGTACAGCGCGAGCACCGCCTCCTCCAGCCCGGCCATGTCGCCCAGCTCGGCCCAGGCGCCGCCGCGGGTCAGCCGCTCGACACCGCGCTGCACCAGCTTCACCAGGCCGAAGCGCTGCGCGACGACGAAGATCAGCGCGATGCCGGCAGTGGCGGCAACGGCGGTGGCGGCGACCGGCAGCGCGCCGCTGGCATGGGCCCCCGCCAGCAGCACCGCGACGCCCAGCAGCGTAAAGGCCAATTGCGCGCCCATCTCCGCCGTGACGTCGACCAGGCTAGCCGCGACCAGCGGTTTCAGCTCCATGCCGCCGCGTACCAGCAGCCGCACCCGCACCACGTCGCCGCCGACCTGGGCCACCGGCAGCAGCGTGTTCACCGACTCGCGCAGCCATCGCATCAGCCACATCTGGCCGACCTGCCGCTGCCGGTCGATCAGCGCACCGAACCCCAGCCCCGACAGGATCGCCTGCGGCAGGTGCAGCGCGACCACCAGCAGGATGCCCCAGCCCGCCACTCGCAGCGCGGCGAGGATGCGCGACAGGTCGTGCGTCGCGAGCAACGTGACGACCACGCCCAGCCCGACAATGGCGAGCAGGACCGCCGGCTTGCTGATCCCGCGCCTGGCGGCCGGCTGCGTCTCAGCCACCCGGCTAGACCGTTTCGGCCGCGGCGAGCGCAGCATAGCGCGCGCGCAGGCTCTGCTTGTCGATCTTCTCGGTGCCCAGCCGCGGCAGCGCCTTTGCGGAGGTCCAAATGCGCGCCGGCACCTTGAACGCGGCGATCCGCCCGGCAAGGAACGCCCGCAGTCCCTCAGGCGTCACCGTCGCGCCCGCGGCCAGGTGGACGACGGCTCCGGGCACCTCGCCCAGCCGCTCGTCGGGCAGCGCGAACACCGCTGCCTCGACCACTGCGGGGTTCTGGTACAGCGCCGCCTCGACCTCCTGGCAGCCGACATTCTCACCACCGCGCACGACGATATCCTTCTTGCGGCCGACGATAAAGAGGTAGCCGTCCGCATCGAGGTAGCCGATGTCGCCGGAACGTAGGAAGCCGTCGGCCGTGAACGCCGCCGCGGTAGCCGCCGGATCGCCCCAATATGCGCGGAAGTTGCAGATGCTGCGAATGCCGACCTCGCCACGCTCGCCTTGCGGCAGCTCGGTTTCGGACCCGTCCGGGTCGAAAATCGCGATTTCGACCAGCGGCCGTGCCGCCGGGCCGGCCGAGCCGGGCTTGGCAAGACAGTTGCCGCGCCAGTTGGCGGTGCCCACCGCGTTGCTCTCGGTCAGGCCATAGCCGATCCGCGGCGCGCCGGGCAGTGCCGCGGCGACACGGCGGACATGCTCTGCCGGCCATGGCGCGCCGCCGGCGGAGAAGTCGGTGACGCTCGACAGGTCGTAGGTGTCGCGGCGCGGATGGGTCGCGATTTCGAAGCTCATCGACGGCACGCCGGCGAAATAGGTCACCCGCTCCGCCTCGATCAGCCGCATCGCCTCGGCCGCATCCCAGCGCGGCATCAGCACCAGCTTGCGGCCGAGCGCGAAGCTGAGCAGCAGTACCGCGACTTCGCCGGTGACGTGGAACAGCGGCAGGTTCACTAGCGTCGCCGGCTTATACCCGGATGCGAGACCGGCAGAGGCCGAGCGGATCGCCCGCGCCTGCGCCAGGAAGCTGAAAGTTGCCTGCACCACCGCGCAATGGTCGCTGAGCGCCCCCTTGGCGCGGCCGGTCGAGCCGGAGGTGAACAGGATCGTCGCGCCGTCATCGGGGCCGATCGCCGGCAGCACGGCGGCAGGGTCGTCGCGCGCCACTACCGCTGCCAGCGCTCCGGCGAGCGGCAGCGTGTCGTCGATGTCGACCACCCTCGCGGACGTCGCCGCCAGCCGGGCACGGCGCGGGTGATCGGCGAACACCAGCGCGCAGTCGACATCGGCGAGCGCGGCGTCGAGCTCTTCCGACTGCCACCAGCCGTTGAGCAGGGTCGCGACGCCGCCCGCCATGACGATGCCCATGTACAGGACGATCCACGCGGCGGAATTGCGCGTCGCAATGCCGACACGGTCGCCCTTTCTTACGCCATAGCCCGCAACCAACGCGCGCGCGACGCTTGTTGCAGCCTGATGAACGTCCGCAAAGGTCAGCCGCTCGGCACCCGCCACCAGAAAGGTCGCGTCCGCATGATCGGCACAGTAGCGCGCGAAATAGGCCGGCAGCGACGGCGGCGCGCTCGCCACCAGCGGCAGCGATCGGCCGAACCGTTCGCACCGGCCGAGCGGCAAAGCGCCGTCATCGGCGGTCATCGCCGCGATCGCCGCGGTCATCCGCCGGTCCAGCTCAGAGGGCATCGTCGCTCCACGGTGTTGGGCTTGGTCTTGCCGGCCCCGTCCCCTATGACGTGCGGACGCTTGGGGGGCAAAGCCTTGATCCTGACTATGCTGGCCGCAGGGGTTGCCGCGGCACCCGACCACATCCGGTTCGCCGACCTGGGATTGCACCCGGTCATCGTATCGATCGGGCGCTTCGACCTGCGCTGGTATAGCCTGGCCTACATCACCGGCATCCTGCTCGGCTGGTGGTATCTCCTGAAACTGATTGCACAGCCGGGATCGCCGATGGGGCGTCGGCATGTCGACGACCTGGTCTTCTACGCGACTCTGGGCATCATTCTTGGCGGGCGTATCGGCTATATCCTGTTCTACGGTTGGTCGATGTTCGCCCATCCTTTGCAGATGCTGAAGCTGTGGGATGGCGGCATGTCGCTGCACGGCGGTGTCCTGGGAACGACGGTCGCGATCATCTGGTTCGCGCGGGTCAACCGCCTCGACTGGCTGCGCATCCATGATTACGTCGCGTGCTGCGCGCCATTCGGGCTGTGCTTCGGCCGTCTTGCCAACTTCATCAATGGCGAGCTGTGGGGCCGGGCCAGCGACCTGCCCTGGGCCATCGTCTTCCCCCACACCGTGCCCGACGGACTGCTCGACCCCGCGCGTCATCCCAGCCAGCTCTACGAGGCGCTGCTGGAAGGGCCGTTGCTGTTCGCGGTGCTGTGGTTCGCCTTCTGGCGCACCCGTGCGCGGTATGAGCCGGGCAAGCTCGTCGGTCTGTTCCTGCTGGTCTATGGCCTCGCGCGCTTTGCGATCGAGTTCGTGCGCGAGCCGGACGGGCAGTTCGCCGGCACCCTGTTTGCGCGCTGGGGCTTTCACATGGGCCAGTTCCTGTGCCTGCCGATGATCGCCGGCGGGCTGTGGCTGATCGCCACCGCCCGGGCGCGGCGGGTGCGGGTGACGCCGATCGCCGGCGACGTTCAGGTCGCGTGAGCGAGGCGGCTGCGGGCTCCGCCGAGCCGCCGGCAGGTCGCGTGAGCGAGGCGGACGCGGCCAGCCTTGCCGATCGCCTTGCCCGCGCGATCACGCTGGCAGGACCGATGCCGGTGGCGCAGTTCATGGCCGCCGCCAACGCGCACTATTACGCGACGCGCGACCCGCTCGGCGCGGCCGGCGATTTCGTCACCGCGCCCGAGATCAGCCAGATGTTCGGCGAGCTAGTCGGGCTGTGGTGCGCCGACCTGTGGGACCGCGCGGGTCGGCCGCCCTCGCATTGGGTCGAGCTCGGGCCGGGCCGCGGCACGCTGGCGGCGGATGCGCGGAGTGCGATGGCGAGGGCGG
>NZ_CAHJXA010000183.1 GCF_903644135.1 Sphingomonas bacterium
GCCGGCGAAGAACCTGGCGAGCGCCGCCTCGAACGGAGCCGGATCGTCGGCGACGCTGGCGAACAGCGTCATCGACGATCGCAATTTGACGGCATCGATCCCGCCCATGATCGCCTCCGCGCTGGTGCCAGGCACGTCGGTTACCGCCTGCGTCGCCTCGATCAGGCGGCCATCGAGCAACGGATGGGCAAGATAGGCCCGCGCTTCGGCAGCGTCGGCGATCGCATAGAGCCGTGCCATCGCGCTGAGACCCAGCCCGGCGATCTGGGGGAAGATGAACCACATCCAATGACCGGTCTTGCGACCACGCCGCAACTCGGCGAGCGCCTGGGCATATGTGCCATGCTGGGCGCGAACGAAACGGTCGAGGTCGTGCGGGTCGGGCATCTGATCGGCCTGTGAGACGGCAGGCGACCGTACCGGATCACCTACTCGGCGACCACCTGGTTTCGGCC
This sequence comes from Sphingomonas bacterium, assembly GCF_903644135.1. Lineage (GTDB taxonomy): Bacteria > Pseudomonadota > Alphaproteobacteria > Sphingomonadales > Sphingomonadaceae > Sphingomonas. The sequence continues at coordinate 456 of NZ_CAHJXA010000183.1, forward strand.
CTTCGCCTTGGCTGCATAGAGCAGCCGGTCCGCCCGGGCGAGCGCGTCGTCGGCGGTCTCGCCAGCCGCGATCGCGACCAGTCCGGCGGAGAAGGTGACGGTGCCGATCGGCGCGTCGCTGTCGCGGTCGCGCAGCCGCCGCCCCGCCGTCACCGCGCGCGCGCCGTCGAGGATATGCGCCGCCTCGTCCAGGTCGACGCCGCTGAGCAGCACCGCGAACTCCTCGCCGCCCTGGCGGGTGACGAGCTGTCCGGCGCAATGATCGGTCAGCAACCGGGCGAACGCGCTCAGCACGCGATCGCCGACGGCATGGCCGAACTCGTCGTTGATCCGCTTGAAGCGATCGATGTCGCACAGCGCCAGACAGTGGCTGCCGCCGTTGTCGAGCGCGGCAAAGGCCTCCTCGAACGCGCGGCGGTTGGGCAGTCCGGTCAAGGGATCGCAGCGCGCGCTCGCCTGCGCCTCGACCAGCTCGGCCCGCAGCGTCTCCGCCTCGCGCGTGGCGCTGGCCAGCCGCTCCTCGGCGTCGGTGACGCGGCCGATCATCGTCGTGGTCAGCCGGACGATCTCGCCGGAGTCGGCCGGCACGCCTTTAACGCCGAACGCGGCGGCGCTCTGGGCGAGGTCGCGGCCGAAGCCGCGGGTCTCGTCGTGCATCGCCCGCACCATCGTCGCCACCGCGTCGACCTGCCGCCGGGTCTGAACGACCAGCCGCTCCGCCTCGCCGCCATCCGCCTCGACGTCGTCGCAGGCGCGGTGGGCGGGATGTGGCGCGATCGGCACGCCCTTCGTCACCCGGCCGCCAAGCCGTTCGATCTCGCCGCCGGTCAGCCGGGTGCCGTCCTCGCAGATGCGCGCGACGATCGCCGCCGCCGCCGGATCGTCGCGGGTCAGCAGATGATGGGCGAAGACATAGTTGGCGGGATCGGCAGACAGCCCCTGCGCGCGCAGGAACGCGCCGATCCGCGTGAACAGATCGTCCGGCTGTTGCCGCAGCTTGCGTGTCGCGCTCGCGCCGAACATCCCGCCTCCACCCCGTGGCGCAGGCTATAGCCGCAAAGCGTTAGCGGATGGTTGTCGTCCGCCCGCCAGACGCTGCGTCGCTGATCAGTGCAGCTGCTGCACCGCCGCCAGCGTGGTCGCGACGTGCTGCGACGCGTCCATATTGTCGTGGACGAACGCGATCTTGCCGTCGCGCGCGATGACGTAGCTGGTGCGGGTGGTCAGGTTGCGGCCTGCCATCTGGTGATGCAGATCGACGTCGTAGGCGGCGACCACCGCCGGGCCGGCGCTGGCGACGGTGAACGCGCCCGCGCACTTCTCGCTGGAGAAGCGCTGCAGCGTCGGCACGTCGTCGGCCGACATGCCGATCACGGTCGCGCCCGCCTTGGTGAAGGCGGGGATCGCTTCGGCAAAGGCGTGCGCCTCGGCATTGCAGCCGCCGGTGAACGCGGCCGGGAAGAAGTACAGCACCACCGGGCCCTTCTTGAGCAGCGCCGCCAGATGCACGTCGACGACCTTGCCCGCCATCGCGCCGCGGGTGGTGAAGTCGGCGGCCTTGGCACCGGCAGCGAGGGTGGCATCGGCGCTGGCGGCGGCACCGAACGCGAGCGAGGCGGCGGCGAGCAGGGGGAGGAGGCGCATGGCTGAGTCCTTTGAAGATTTGCGTCAGCCTAGCGCATCGCGCGCGTGCGCGATAGGAGCGGCGTCATGCCAGTGTCCGCCGCAGACATCGCGCTTGCGACCCGCCTGGCCGAGGTCGCGGGTGCGGCCATCCGCCCCTTTTTCCGCGCAGAGCACGGCGTCGAGCTGAAGGCGGACCGCTCGCCCGTCACCCTCGCCGACCGCGAGGCGGAGGCGGCGATGCGCCGGCTGATCGAGGCGGAGCGCTCGGGCGACGGCATCGTCGGCGAGGAATATGGCGTCAAGGACGGCGTCAGCGGCCGCCAATGGGTGCTCGATCCGATTGACGGCACGCGCAGCTTCGTCGCCGGCCGCGCGATCTTCGGCACGTTGGTGGCGCTGGTCGAGGATGGCTGGCCGGTGCTGGGGATCATCGACCAGCCGATCCAGCGCGAGCGCTGGCTGGGGGTAGCGGGGCGACCGACCTTGTTCAACGGCGCGCCGGCGCATACCCGGCTGTGCAGCGAACTGGCGGGCGCAGCGGTCGCCACCACCAGCCCGCATCTGTTCGCCGCCGGCGACGTGCCGCACTTCATGGCCCTGGTCGCCGCGGTGTCGGGCGGCGCGCCGCGGCAGGGGCCGGTCTATGGCGGCGACTGCTATAATTACGGGCTGCTGGCGAGCGGCCATCTCGACCTGGTGTGCGAGAGCGGGCTGCAGCTCTACGACTATGCCGCGCTGGTGCCGATCGTCGAGGGCGCGGGCGGGCGGATGTGCGACTGGGACGGCGACCCGCTCACCGCCGCCAGCGCCGGGCATGTGCTGGCGATCGGCGACCCGGCGCGGACGGATGATGTGCTGGAGGCGTTGCGGGCAGTGCCGGTTAATTGAGGAGGATGGTTCGATGAGAAGTGATTGGCTCTTTATTGCTGCCGCTATTTCGTCGGCTTTCCCACTTGCACCGCAGACAGTGCTTGCGGAAGACCAGCAGCGCCTCCCCGCCCATGACATCCTCGTCCCGGCTGCGGATTATCCAGCATTAGCGATGAGGATGCGTCACGAGGGGAGGGTTCGCTATCGCGGCGAATATGGTCAGGACGGCTTGTTGGCGAGCTGTACCATTAACGAATCGAGCGGTTATCCCGAACTCGACACGCAGGCGTGTAAGCTTCTAAAGCGCCGCTCACATGCGCAGCCGCAATCGCCTGGCTTTCAGGACGGGTCGACCTTGTTTCGGCTTTCGAATTAATTCGTTGTTTTAGAACACCCCTAGAAACTTCTTCTTCTGGTCCTTCTTCTCACCGCCCGACGCGTTGCCGCTGCCTTCCTTGGCGGTGGTGCCATGCCCCACATCGGTGCGCGGCTTGCCCTTGGTGGTCAGCTGCTGGCTGGCGGTCGCGCCGGCCAGCACCGGGCCGCACGCCGCCGCCTTGGCGTCGCCGACATCGACGAACGCCAGCACCGCGGCGAGCGGCGTTGCCACCAGCCCCAGCCCGACCGCCGCGCCGGCGCGGGTCAGGAGCTGCTTGCTGACCACCTGGATGCCGGGGCTGGCGAAATGGCCGTTGAGGCCGACCGGCGACTGGCCGGAGAACAGGCTGAACTTCTTGGCGTCGGCGCGGAAGGCGAGGTCGAGCGCCTCGGTCTTGAAGCTGAAGCCGCCGCGGCCAAGGATGACGTTCTGCGACGTGTCGATCAGGATCGGGTCGGCCGCCGCGACGCCGTCGCGCACGGTGAAGCCGATCAGCCCGCAATTGAGCGTCACCGGCTGTTTCAAGCGATGCTCGAACATCTTCTCCGCAAAGGTGCCGAGGTCGAGCTCCGACAGCTGGACGTTGCGGGTCCAGAACGTGCCCTTGGGGATAATGAGCGCGATGCGGCCGTGCGAGTCCGCCAGTGACTTGTGCACGCTGTCGCCGTCGCCGGTCAGCGTGATCCGCCCCTTGATCGTGCCGCTGGTGCCCGAATCGGCGACGCCGAAACCGCCGAGCAGCTTGCCCATCGGCGTCGAGGCGAGGCGGATGTCGTAGCTGGCGTGGACCGGATGGCGGCGCGCGTCGAGCAGGATGTCGGCGCTGAGCGAGCCTTGCGACACGGTGAAGTCGAGCGGCGAGAGCTTCAGCAGCCGGTCGTGCAGCGACAGGGTGAGTGCGATGTTGGACACCGGCACATGCTTCGACTTGACCGTGGTGACCGCATATTTCACGTCGGCGTCGAACTGGCTCAGCCCCTCCACGTCGAGCGGCGTGTCGGGCAGGATGCGGTCGGGGCCGGCATGGGCCGCCGCCTTGACGTCGCCCGCCGCGACCAAGTCGGGGTTGTAGCCGATGAACGGCGCGACATCGACGATGTCGAGGCTGCGGGTCTGAAGGTCCGCCCAGACATAGGTGCGCGGCTCCTTGGCGGAGATGGTGAAGCGCCCCGACAGGTCGCTGTCGCCGAAGCTGCCGACCAGATGCGTGAAGCGATAATCGATGCCGCTCTGCACCAGCGTCGCCGCGATCGCGTAATGACGGGTGTTGGGCAGGGAGATGCCGATGATGCCGAGCAGCTCGTTGAGGTTGCGCCCGCTCGCCTTGACGGCCAGCGGCACGTTCTCGATCTCGGTCAGCCCCGGCAAGGTGCCGGCGATGTCGATGGCGTTGTGCGCGGCGTCGAGGTGCAGCTGCAGCTTGTTCTCGCCGCCGCCGACCGTCGCGTCGGGCGACAGCAACGCGCCGCGCGTGGTGAACGGGGTGCCGCGCACCTCGCCATCGCCAGCGAAGCCCAGCCGCGCACCGATCTTGGCGTCGGCCGAGCGGATCGTGTCGAGCCGGATGTCGGCGAGCAGCTTCAGGCTGTCGTCGAGGTAGCGCACCTGCGTCCCCGCCAGCGTCGCTCGGTCGATGCGCGGCATCTCGAACGGCTTGCCCTTCACATTGGGGTCGCCGAACGTCCAGCTGTTGCGCTGGTGCGCATTGTCCCATTCAAGGTCGATCGCGGCGTTGGTCAGGGTCAGGTCGCGGATATGACGCCGCCCGAAGATCAGCGACAGCGGCGCGATGCGCGAATCGATCCGGTCGGCGTGGAACAGCAGCGGCCGGGTCGCCCAGGCCGGGTTGGCGACGCTCAGCCCCTCGGCGACGAACTTGATCTCAAACGGGTCAAAATACAGCTGGAAGTCGCCCGCGACCTGCACCGGCCGCTGCACCGCGCCGCTGGCCAGATGCTCGAACGTATGCTTCAGGAAGCGCCCCTTGGTGATGAACAGCACCAGCCAGATCGCGAAGACGAAGGCGAGGACGCCCAACAGGATATTGCGCGTGATCCGCCACCAGCGCCGGCGATAGAAGGGGAGGTGGGCCGACGACGGCGGCTGGGCGACTACGCTGTCCATCGCGGCAAAGCGCACCGCGCCTCGTTGCGGTTCCGGATCGGTTGCAATTCGCCGCCGCCGCCGCTAGGGGGCTGCGCTTAACCGAGCGATGCGCGTGAATCCGGCCCGGCCACCAGGGCTGCCGCGGCAGGCTGATGCATCGCCATTTGAAAGGACCAAAATGCCCAAGCTCAAGACCAAGAGCGGCGTCA
>NZ_CAHJXA010000184.1 GCF_903644135.1 Sphingomonas bacterium
CGGTGCCGATCGCGACGATCACCGGCGAGCGGTCGACAATCGCCGGCAGGGTGAAGTCGCACAAGGCCGGCCGGTCGACCGCATTGACCAGGATGCCGCGTGCCTTCAGCCGCGCCACCGCTGCCACCGCCGCCGCCTCGTCGTCGATGGCGACGATGGCGAGGGCGGCCTGAGCATCTTCACCGACCACTGCCGCGCCGGTGCGTTCGAGCAGGCGGCGCTTGGCCTCCGCCGCCTCGCCGTCGCCGAGCAGGATGATGGGGCGGCCTTGGGTTCTGACGAATAAGGGTAACGTCATCATCTCACCCTCACCCTTCTGCCTCCGGCGCTCCCTCCCTCTCCCATCGGGAGAGGGAACAGCTCGCCGCAGGCGAGCGAAAGGGTGAGGACCGTCACAACCAGTCCGGCACCCGCTCGGCGGCGATCAGCGTCTCTGGCGTCACCCGGTCGGCGACGACGGCATAGCGGTCGCCGTCGACCAGCACCTCGGGCACTAGCGCGCGGCTGTTATAGGTCGAGGCCATGGTTGCGCCATACGCGCCGGCGGTGCGGAACACCGCCAAGTCGCCCGACGCCACCGCGTCGATATCGCGACCCATCGCAAAGGTGTCGCCGCTCTCGCACACCGGCCCGGCGATGTTGGCGACCATCCGGGTCCCGGAGGGGCTGACCGCGACGAAGTCGTGCCAGGCATCGTACAGCGCCGGCCGCGCGAGGTCGTTCATCGCCGCATCGACGATGACATAGGGGTGGACGACGCCGGGCTTGACCCAGATCACTCGGGTCAGCAGCACCCCGGCGTTGCCGGCGATGACGCGGCCGGGCTCGAACATCAGCTCGGCGTCCCAGCCGTCGGTGACCCGCGCCACCATCGCGCCATAGGCTGCTGGGGAGGGCATCGTGTCGTCCGGCTTGTACGGCACGCCCAGGCCGCCGCCGAGGTCGACATGGCTGATCACGTGCCCCGCGCCGCGCAGCTCGGCGACCAGCTGGCCAATCCGCCGGTATGCGGCCTCCAGCGGCGCGAGGTCACCCAGCTGGCTGCCGATGTGGATGGCAACGCCGCGAAGGTCGAGGCCGGGCAGCGCCGCCAGCCGAGCGAACATCGCCGGTGCCTGGTCGATCGGCACGCCGAACTTGTTCTCCTTGCGCCCGGTGGAGATCTTGGCGTGGGTGCCGGCGTCGACATCCGGGTTGACGCGCAGCACCGCGGGAGCGCGCAGGCCCCGGGCGGCGGCAAGGGCGGCGAGCACCTCGCCCTCTTCCTCCAGCTCCAGGTTGAACTGGCCAATGCCCCCCCCGTTGTTGGCGTCGAGGCCGCGCGCCAGCTCCGCCGGGGTCTTGCCAACACCCGAAAAGACGATCTCGCTGGCCGGCATCCCCGCCGCCAGCGCCCGCGCCATCTCGCCGCCCGAGACCACGTCCGCGCCATAGCCCTCGTCCGCCAGCAGGCGCAGCACCGCGAGGTTGGGATTGGCCTTGATCGCATAGGCGAGGTGCTTGCGCGGCACCCCGGCCAGCCCCTCGCGGAACACGCGCGCGTGGCGGCGGAAGGTGGCGGCCGAATAGACATAGACCGGCGTCCCCACCGCCTCGGCAATGGCCGGCAGCGCCACGTCCTCGCAATGGAGGACGCCGTCACGATGAGCGAAATGGTCCATCGCGCTCAGTCTGGCGGCGGCAACGAATATTCGTCGGTGCGGCGTGCCTCGGAACTGGTCAGCAGCTCGTCGGAGCGGGCCGGGCGCTGCTGCGTCGTCGCCTTGATCAGCTGGTCGCGGGTCGGCGTGACGCGCGCGCCATAGGGCGCGACCGGCAGCGTCTCGCCGTCGCGCGGCTTCAGCTCGCGCGCCGCGCCGCAGCCCGCCAGGCTGGCTGCGAGGGCGATCAGGACCAGCCGCTTCATACCATCTCTCCCCGGGCCGCCGCGATCGCCGCGCGGACATTGGCGGGCGCGGTGCCGCCGAAGCTGGTGCGGCTCGCCACCGATGCGTCGACGGTCAGGACGCCATAGACCCGCGCGTCTATCCGCGGGTCGATGGCGGTAAGGTCCTCGATCGGCACCGCGTCCAGGCCGATGCCCAGCTCCTCGGCACGCTTCACCGCGCGGCCGGTGACATGGTGCGCCTCGCGGAACGGCAGCCCCGCCTCGCGCACCAGCCAGTCGGCGAGATCGGTGGCGGTGGCATAGCCGCTCTCGGCGACGGCGCGCATCCGTTCGGTGCGGAAGGTCGCGCTCTCGACCATCCCGGTCATCGCCGCGATCGACAGCGCCAGCAGGCCGTGCGCCTCGAACACCGGCGGCTTGTCGTCCTGCATGTCCTTGGAATAGGCGAGCGGCAGGCCCTTCATCGTCACCATCAGCGCGGTCAGGCAGCCCAGGATGCGCCCGCTATGCCCGCGCACCAGCTCGGCGGCGTCGGGATTGCGCTTCTGCGGCATGATCGAACTACCGGTCGACCATTGATCCGACAGTGCCACGAAGCCGAACGGCTGCGACGCCCACAGCACGAACTCCTCGGCGAGCCGCGACAGGTGGAGCGCGCATTGCGTCGCGCAGGTCAGGTACTCGATCGCGAAATCGCGGTCGCTGACCGAGTCGAGGCTGTTGGTGGTCGGCCCGTCGAAACCCAGCGCCGCCGCCGTCGTATGGCGGTCGATCGGGAAGCTGGTCCCCGCCAGCGCCGCCGCGCCGAGCGGGCAGCTGTTCATGCGCGCGCGCGCGTCGGCGAAGCGGGAGAGGTCGCGCGCGATCATCGCGTCATAGGCCATCAGGTGATGGCCCAGCGTCACCGGCTGCGCCGACTGCAGGTGGGTGAAGCCGGGCATGACGCTGTCGGCGTGTTCCTCGGCGCTGTCCTGCAGCGCGCGGCGCAACGCCGTCAGCGCGGCCATTACCTCGTCGATCGCGTCGCGCACCCACAGGCGAAAGTCGGTCGCGACCTGGTCGTTGCGGCTGCGCGCGGTGTGGAGGCGGCCGGCGGCGGGGCCGATCGCGTCGGCGAGCCGCGCCTCGGTCAGCATGTGGATGTCCTCGAGCGCCAAGTCGTCAGGGACGCCGTTGGCGGCATAGTCGGCAGCCACTGCGTCAAGCCCCGCCGCGATCGCCGCCGCGTCGTCGGCGGACACGATGCCCTGCGCGCCCAGCATCGCGACATGTGCCTTGGAGCCAGCGATATCCTGCCGCCACATTTGCTTGTCGAAGGGGATGGAGGCATTGATCGCGCGCATCACCGCCGAGGGCCCTTCGGCGAAGCGCCCGCCCCACATGGTGTTGGAGGAAGTCATGCGAAGGTCAATGCTGTTGCCGGTGCTGCTGGTCCTGGCCCTGTCGGCCGCCGGTTGCGATAGGCGCTCGCCGTCTGCCGGGCAAGCTGAAGGGGCCAGCAATGTCGCGGCGGTCAGCCCCGACGAGGTCAAGCCCGGCGGCGGCGCTGCCACTACCAGCGCTGCGGGCGCGATCGACCGCAGCCATGCCGGTACGACTGCGCCCGACTATGCCTTCAAGGACGCGACTGGCAAGGCGGTGACGCTGGCCTCGTTCAAGGGCAGGCCGGTGCTGCTCAACTTGTGGGCGACCTGGTGCGGGCCGTGCGTCAAGGAGCTGCCGACGCTCGACGCGCTGGCGAAGCGCGAGGCGGGCAAGCTGACGGTGGTGGCCCTCAGCCAGGACATGGACGCCGGCAAGGCCGCGCCGTTCCTGGCCGCGCGCCACCTCGCCAACCTGGGTGCCTTTACCGATGCGTCGATGCGCTGGCTGCCGGCGGTGACCACCAACCTGCCGACCTCGATCCTGTACGGGGCCGACGGCAAGGAGCGCTGGCGGGTGCTGGGCGACCGCGACTGGACCGGCGCGGCGGCGGCGAAGGACCTTGCCTCCTGAGCTGCCGCTCTGGCGCAATCGGGCGGCGCGGCATAAGAAGCGCCATCACTCGCAGAGGCACCGATGGCAGGCCATTCCAAGTTCAAGAACATCATGCATCGCAAGGGCGCGCAGGACAAGAAGCGCTCCGGCCAGTTCTCCAAGCTCAGCCGCGAGATCACGGTGGCGGCCAAGATGGGCCTGCCCGATCCCGACATGAACCCTCGCCTGCGCGCCGCTGTCAATGCCGCCAAGGCGGCGTCGATGCCCAAGGACAATATCCAGCGCTCGATCGACAAGGCGGTGCGCGGCGACGTCGAGAGCTATGAGGAGATCCGCTATGAGGGGTTCGGCCCCGGCGGCGTCAGCCTCATCATCGAGGCGCTGACCGACAATCGCAACCGCACCGCCACCAACGTGCGCACCGCGGTCAACAAGAACGGCGGCAATCTGGGCGCGGCCGGTTCGGTCAGCCACGGCTTCGACCGGATGGGACTGATCAGCTATCCGGCCAGCGCGGGCAATGCCGAGACGGTATTCGAGGCGGCGCTGGAGGCGGGAGCAGAGGACGTCTCCTCCAGCGACGACGGTCACGAGATCTGGACCGCGATCGGCGACCTGCACGAGGTCGCCCGCACGCTGGAGCCGGTGCTGGGCGAGGCGGAGGGGGCCAAGCTCGCCTGGAAGCCGCAGACCATGGTCGCGGTGGGCGAAAGCGAGGCGACGACGCTGTTCAAGCTGATCGACACGCTGGACGACGACGACGACGTGCAGACGGTTTGGGGCAATTACGAGGTGTCGGACGAGGTGATGGAGAAGTTGGGGTGAGCGGTTGTCCCTCTCCCGCTGGGAGAGGGAGGGAGGCGCGTAGCGCCGGAAGGGTGAGGACAGTCTTGGGTCGAAACCTGCCCTCATCCTCCCATGCTTCGCATGGACCCCTCCTTCTCCCGGCGGGAGAGGCAATTTGATCCTGCTCGGCCTCGACCCTGGGCTCGGCACGACCGGCTGGGGGGTGATCCGCGCCGAAGGCAATCGGCTGAGCCACGTCGCCAACGGCCGCCTCAAGACCGACAGTGCCGAACCGCTTGCCCGGCGGCTGTCGCACCTCGACTCGATGCTGGCGGCGGTCATCGCCGACCACCAGCCGCAGGCGGCGGCGGTCGAGGAGGTGTTCGTCAACACCAACCCGCAATCGACGCTGAAGCTGGGCCAGGCGCGCGGCGTCATCCTACTTGGCGTCGCGCGCGCCGGGATCGAGCCGGGCGAATATGCCTCGCGGCTGGTCAAGAAGGCGGTGGTCGGCGTCGGCGGCGCGGAGAAGGTGCAGGTCCACGCGATGATTGCGCGGCTGCTCCCTGGCGTCGTCATAGACGGGCCGGACGCGGCGGATGCGCTGGCGGTGGCGATCACCCATGCGCATCATCTGGCCAGCGCTCGGCGGCGGCCCTAAGCCGGCGCGATGATCGCCCACCTCAAAGGACGCCTGGAGGCGACGGGGGTCGACCACGCGGTGATCGATGTCGGTGGTGTCGGCTATCTGATCGGTGCGTCGTCGCGCACGCTGGCGGCGCTCGGCCCGGTCGGCGAGGCGGCGACCTTGTTCACCGAAATGCTGGTGGCGGAGGACTCGATCCGGCTGGTCGGCTTCGCGCGGATCGACGAACGCGACTGGTTCCGCCACCTGACCGGCGTGCAGGGGGTCGGCGCGCGGGTGGCGCTGGCGATCCTGTCGGTGCTGGAACCGGCCGAGCTGTCTCGGGCGAT
>NZ_CAHJXA010000185.1 GCF_903644135.1 Sphingomonas bacterium
GACGCGGACGTGCCGTTCGACGCGGTCTGCGTCGAGGGCGCGGACACACGACGGGGCGACCGACGGCGGTCGGTGCTCGGCATACTCCTCCAGCTGTGATCGACTGCTGTCCACCTCGGGTCGCCACTCGGGCGAGGGGCTCGCGGCGTCCTCGGGCGCATACGGCCGGGTCGTCCCGGTCTACCGCTGCACCGGCATCCGCCGCACCGGTTGTCGGCGGCGCCCCGATGCTGCCGACCAAGACCATCGTCGAGAACGCGTCGGCGGCCTCCAACCTCACCACATTGGTGTCGGCGGTAAAGGCGGCCGGCCTGGTTGCAACCCTGTCGGGGCCGGGACCGTTTACGGTATTCGCGCCGACCAACGACGCATTCGGTCGTCTGGCACCAGGCACGCTCGACACACTGCTGAAGCCGGCCAACAAGGCGACGCTGACCAAGGTGCTGACCTATCACGTCATCGCCGGCAAGCTGACCCTGGCCGACCTGCAGGCGAAGGTGCAGGCGGGCGGCGGCACCGCGACGCTGACCACCGTTGCCGGCCAGCCGCTCACCGTCACCTATGCCAACAACGTCGTGACGCTGACCGACCCCGCCGGCAACAAGAGCTATGTCGAGACGCCCGACGTCCTGCAGTCCAACGGCGTCGTCCATGTCGTCAACGGCGTGCTGGTGCCCAAGCTGCAATAGCCGTCACGTCTGCCAGCGCGCGGCGGCGAGATCGTCGCCGCGCCTGGCCTCGACCCAGCGTGCTTCGCCGCCGCGGTGCTCGCGCTTCCAGAACGGCGCGTCGGTTTTGAGCCGGTCGATCAGGTAGGCGCACGCCTCCAGCGCCGCGGCGCGATGCGCGGCGGCGGCAGCGGTGAAGACGATCCGCTCGCCCGGCCGCATCGGGCCGACGCGGTGAATGATGACGGCCGCGGCCAGCGACCAGCGCTCGACAGCGGTGGCGGCGACCGCCTCCAGCGCGCGCTCGGTCGCGCCGGGGTAATGCTCCAGTTCCAGCAGGTCGACGCCATCGTCGGCGCGGACCAGCCCGGAAAAGGTGGCGATGCCGCCGACGCCGTGACGTTCCAGCGCCTCCAGCTCGGCCGCGAGATCGATGGCGGCGGATTGAACGACGACGCGGATCATCCGCCCGTCACCGGCGGGAAGATCGCGATCTCCGAGGCGCCCGCGATCGGCGCATCGAGCGCGGCGAACACACCATCGACCGCAGTACGCAACCGGTCGCGGTCAGCGAAGGCGGTGGCGTGAGGCTCGTCCTTGCTCAGCCAGTCGATCAGGTCGGCCATCGTCGACACCTCCGCCGGCGGCGTCACCTGCTCCTCGCCCGTTCCGACCGCTTCGCGCACCCAGGCAAAATACAGCATCCGCATCGCTGCGGCTCAGTCCATGTGCTTCAGGCCGACGCGCAGGTAATCCCAGCCGGTCAGCAGCGTCAGCGCCGCCGCACCCCACAGCGACACCCGGCCGACGACGCCGATCCACTCGGCCGCCGGCAGCGCTCCCGCCAGGATCAGCCCGCCGAGCGCAACCAGCTGCAGCGTCGTCTTCCACTTGGCGAGACGCGAGACCGGCACCGACACCTGCAGCGGAGCCAGATATTCGCGCAGCCCCGACACCGCGATCTCGCGCAGCAGGATGACCAGCGCCGCGATCACGTCGAAGCCGGCGATGTCGCGGGTGCTGACCAGGATGAGGACGACCGCCGCGACCATGATCTTGTCGGCGATCGGGTCTAGGAAGATACCCAGCCGCGACACCGCGCCGTTCGCTCGCGCCAGATAGCCGTCGAAATAGTCGGTGATCCCCATCAGGCAATAGAGCCCGAAGGCGATGCCGTAACCGGTCGGCCAGCCGGGCCACCACAGCAGCCCGACCAGCAACGGCACCGCGACGATCCGCGACAGCGTCAACAGGTTGGGCAGGCTCCACATTCCAAGGCTTCTACGCCGCAACCCGCGACAACGAAACTGGCTTTTGCCGATTGGCGCGCCGTCGCGGGTCGAGTATGCTTGCGCCATGCAGTGCCTGCCGAGCGATCGGGAAACCGTCACATTCTCATGATCTACCGGCAGGCATGATCAACGCGCTGAGCCTGTTGAAGCAGCGGCGGTTCCTGCCGCTGTTCACGACCCAGTTCCTGGGCGCGTTCAACGACAACCTGTTCAAGCAGTCGATGGTGCTGTTCGCGACCTACCAGATCTTTCACGACCAGCGGCAGGAAAGCTTCTTCAACACCCTCGCTTCGGGGCTGTTCATCCTGCCGTTCTTCCTGTTCTCCGCGCTGGCGGGACAGATCGCGGATTCGACCGACAAGGCGCGGGTGGTGCGCTGGGTGAAGGCGGCGGAGGTCGGCATCATGCTGATCGGCAGCGCCGGGCTGTTGCTGGCGCGCACCGGCGCGGTGACGCTGCCGCTGGTGCTGATGCTGACCGCCGTTGCCGGGATGGGCGTCCACTCGACCTTCTTCGGCCCGGTCAAATATGCGATCCTGCCGCAGCATCTGGGCAAGGAGGACGTGCTCGGCGGCACCGGCCTGGTCGAGGCGGGCACCTATATCGCTATCCTGCTGGGGACGATCCTGGCCGGCGTCATCTTCCGCGACACGTTGGCGGTGGCGTGCGGCGTGCTGGCGGCGGCGCTGGCGGGGCTGGTGGCGGGCCGCTCGGTGCCGCGGGCACCGCGGATGGGGCCGAAGCTGACACTCGACTGGAACGTGGTCCGCGCGTCATGGCGGCTGATCTCGGCGACGATGCACATCCCGCGGCTGTTCCTGGCGATCTGCGCGATCAGCTTCTTCTGGACGATCGGCATCGTGCTGATCATCGTCTTCCCGCCGCTGGTGAAGAACGTGCTGACCGCCGAGGCCCCGGTCGCCAGCCTGATGCTGGCGGTGTTCTCCATCGGCGTCGCGCTGGGGTCGGTGATCATCAACGCGATGCTCCGCGGGCGGGTCTCGGCGAAGTTCGCGCCGGCTTCGGTGATCGCGATGGGCGCGGCGGTGTTCGCCTTCTGGCTGGCGACGGATCACTGGACGCCGGCCGCGCCCGGTCATTATTTCGGCGTGTGGCAGTTCCTGAGCCGGCCCGGCGCGGCGCTGGTGCTGGCGGCGCTACTCGCCATCTCGGTGTTCGGGGGCATGTTCGTGGTGCCGCTCTATGCCTTCCTGACCACCACCGTGCCCAACGACCAGACCGCGCGCACGGTGGCGGCGAACAACGTCGTCAATTCAGGCGCGATGACGGCAGGGTCGGCGATCGTGTTCCTGATGCTGGCGGCCGGCGCGACGACCGGTCAGTTGCTGCTGCTGGGGGTGGTGATGTGCCTCGCTGCGGCGGCGATCGCGCAGCGGCTGCACCTTGCCTGTGACGGGCATCACTGGCCATGTCGCGAGCCGGCGTAGCTTCCAGCAGCCCGGGGCTACAAAAGAAACGTGTAGAAGCAGGTGAAGAAGGCGGCGAAGCTGAGCAGGAACAGCTTCCAGTCCTGATCGTCGCTGCGTGCCCGTACGACCACCGGCGGCGGCAGCGATCGGCGGAAGGGATGCCGTGCGGCTTCGTTGGTGAGGACAAGGCGGCTGGTGCGGTGGCGTCCGGTCATGATGCCGACGTTAACGCCGCGTTTACGAATCAGGCCAGCGACAAAGGTGGTTAAACCCGCGCCGTCCCGACCCGACACAATCGCCGGCCGCCGCAACTATCGGCTAACCTGCATCAAAAGCTTGCGTTTTTGTCGATCGGGGCGGGAACCGCGCTTCGCCCGACGCGCTCTGTCACAGGACATCCTGAAGGACTTCGCATGGCGGATCACGCCCCACATTCCGATGACGCGCCGCTCACCGCGACCAAGCTGAGCGATGTCGCCGAGCGAGCGCCCGATGCAGGGATCGAGCCCCAGGGCAACGAGATCAGCGGCCGGTCCGTCACCATCAACAAGCCGGTCGCCGAGGTCTTCGCCCGCTTCCGCGACTTCGCCCAGCTGCCCAGCTTCATGGAGAATGTCGAGCGCATCGACGTGCTTGACGACAAGCGCTCGCACTGGGTGGTCAAGGCCCCCGCCGGCCGTACCGTCGAGTGGGACGCGATCGTCACCGAGGAGCGCCCCGACGAGCTGATCGCCTGGACCTCGGCCGAGGGTGCGGATGTCGCCAATAGCGGCCGCATCGACTTTCGAGACGCCGGCGCGCGCGGCACGGTGGTGACGGCGACGATCGTCTACGATCCGCCGGGCGGCATCATCGGCAAGGTCATCGCCAAGATGTTCCAGCGCGAACCCGCCATCCAGGCGCGCCGCGATCTTCGCCGCTTCAAGCAGCTGCTGGAGACCGGCGAGATCGCCACCCCGGCGATGAACCCCAAGCAGTTCGAGGAGATGGGCCTGTGAAGGCGCTGGCTTGGCACGGACGTCATGACGTCCGCATGGACACGGTCGACGATCCCGAAATCGTCAACCCGCGCGACTGCATCATCAAGGTGACGTCGACCGCGATCTGCGGCTCCGACCTCCACCTCTACGACGGCTACATCCCGACCATGCAGTCAGGCGATATCCTCGGCCACGAGTTCATGGGCGAGGTCGTCGAGGTCGGCGCGAAGTCGACCCTCAAGAAGGGCCAGCGCGTGGTGGTGCCCTTCACCATCGCCTGCGGCTCCTGTTACCATTGCGGCAAGCACCAATATTCGGCGTGCGACAACGGCCTGCCCGCCGACAACCAGGACATCGCCCAGACGCTGTACGGACAGCCGATGAGCGGCCTGTTCGGCTATAGCCACATGACCGGCGGCTATGCCGGCGGCCAAGCCGAATATGTTCGCGTGCCGTTCAGCGACGTCGGCCCGATCGTCATCCCCGACGGCGTCGCCGACGACAAGGTGCTGTTCCTGTCCGACATCCTGCCGACCGGCTGGCAGGCGGCGGAATATGCCGAGATCGAGCCCGGCGACACGGTCGCGGTCTGGGGTTGCGGCCCGGTCGGGCTGTTCGCGGTGCAGTCGGCGTTCCTGATGGGAGCCGAGCGGGTGATCGCGATCGACCATTTCCCGCATCGGCTGGAGCTGGCGAAGCGGTTCGGCGCGGAGGCGATCAACTTCGAGGACAGCGCCGTCTACGAGGCGCTTATGGAGATGACCGGCGGCATCGGCCCCGACGCGGTGATCGACTCGGTAGGGCTGGAGGCGCACGGCTTCTTCGTCGACAACGTCATCGACCAGATCAAGAAGTCGACCTTCCTCGGCACCGACCGGCCGCACTCGATCCGCCAGGCGATCATCGCCTGCTGCAAGGGCGGCCGGGTGTCGATGCCCGCCGTCTATGGCGGCATGGTCGACAAGTTCCCGCTCGGCGCGTTCATGGAGAAGGGGCTGACCCTCAAGACCGGCCAGACCCATGTCCAGCACTACATGCCCGGGCTGCTCAACGCGATCATGGAAGACAAGATCGATACCGAGTTCCTGATCTCGCATCGGATGCCGCTGACCGACGCCCCCAAGGGCTACAAGATGTTCCACGACCAGCAGAACGAAGTGACCAAGATCGTACTGAAGCCCGGCATGAGCGGCACCGTGGCAGCTTAGCTGGCACGGAGACCGCGAATGCCGGCCAGCCTCGGCCATGCCGAGG
>NZ_CAHJXA010000186.1 GCF_903644135.1 Sphingomonas bacterium
CCTGCGCCGGCGAAGCCCC
Source organism: Sphingomonas bacterium (assembly GCF_903644135.1). Lineage (GTDB taxonomy): Bacteria > Pseudomonadota > Alphaproteobacteria > Sphingomonadales > Sphingomonadaceae > Sphingomonas. The sequence continues at coordinate 20 of NZ_CAHJXA010000186.1, forward strand.
AGCCTGCCAAGGCTCAACCCGCCAAGGCTCAACCCGCCAAGCCCCAGCCCGCCAAGCCGCAGCCCGCTAAGCCTCAGCCCGCAAAGCCCGATCCCGATCGCCTCGCCGCGGTCGTCGCCGATGCCGAGCGTGCCGATGCCGCACGCGCGGCCAAGACAGCCGCCAAGGCCGCCGCGCACGCCGCCTTTGTCGAGAAGGTCAAGGCCGAGAACGCGGCCAAGGCCGAAGCCGCGAAGCTCGCCGCCGAGAAGGCCGAAGCGGCAAGGGTCGCCGCCGCCGCCGCCAAGGCCGAAGCTCATGCGGCCTATGTGGAGAAGGTGAAGGCGGCCAACGCGGCCAAGGCGGAGGCCGCTCAAGCCGCCGCCGCCCGTTCGCGCGGGTCGCGGCTGGGCAAGGACTTCCTCAAGGGATTGGCCGATGCCCCGGCCAAATCGCCCTCAGCCGCCGCGCCCGGCGCGATGAGCGCCAAGGCGACCGCCGACATCGCCTCGGCGATCCAGCGCCAGATCCAGCCCTGCGCCGACCGGCAGGTCAACCCCGGCCCCGGCGCGGAGCGGATCCGCGTCGCCGTCAACCTCAAGCTCAACCGCGACGGCAGCCTTGCCGCGCCGCCACGGGTCATCAACCATGACGGGCTCGACGTCGAGAACCGGCGCTATCTCGATCGGGTCGACGACCTCGCCATCGCCGCGTTCACCGGCTGCGCGCCGTTGCGGGGATTGCCTGCGGACCTGTACGACGTTCCCAATGGCTGGCGCAGCATCACCATGCGCTACAAGCTTCCCGGCTAGGACATCAGCATGACTCGCCTTCTCGCATTCGCCGCCCTGTTCTTCGGTGCCGCGCCGCTGCAACAGGCGGCTCCGCCACAGGCCGCGCCCGCCGCGCCCGCCCAGCAACAAGATAGCGGCCTGGTCGTCGACGTCACCGGCGGCGTGTCCGCGCCGCTGCCGATCGCAATCCCGGTGATGCCGACCGCCGCCGTCCAGCAGACCGCTGCCGGCTCGACCGACGCGCTCGGCCGCCAGCTGTCCGCCGTGATCGCCGCCGACCTCAAGAACTCCGGCCTGTTCACGCCGCTGGGCGCAGACCGGATGCGCGACGTCGCTTATCCGGAGGTGACGCAGCCCGCCTATGACTATTGGGTCGGCACCGGCGCGCAGGCGCTGCTGCAGGGGTTCGTGCGCGCCAATGGCGACGGCACGCTGACGGTCGGCTGTTACCTGTACGACGTGTCGTCCAAGGCCGAGTTGGCGCGACAGGGCTTTGTCGTCGGTCCTTCCGACTGGCGCCGTGCTGCCCATAAATGCGCCGACGCGGTCTACAGCCGCTTGACCGGCGAGGGGCCATATTTCGACAGCCGGCTGGTCTATGTGTCGGAAACCGGCCCCAAGGCGCATCGCACCAAGCGGCTGGCGATCATGGACCAGGACGGGGCCAACCACCGCTTCCTGACCAACGGCCAGTCGATCGTGCTGACGCCGCGGTTCGCGCCGAACCAGCAGTCGATCGTCTATATGAGCTACGAGAACGACCGGCCGTCGATCTATGTCTATGATCTCGGTTCGGGCCGGCCGCGGCGGGTGGTGCAGAATGCGAGCCTAACCTTTGCGCCGCGCTTCTCGCCCGATGGCCGCTCGATCCTGTTCTCGATGGCGCAGGCGGGCAACACCGACATCTATCGCGTGTCCTCACAGGGCGGTACCCCGCAGCGGCTGACCAACTCGCCCGGCATCGATACCGGCGGCAGCTATTCGCCAGATGGATCGCGCATCGTCTTCGAAAGCGATCGTTCCGGCGGTCAGCAGCTCTACGTCATGAACGCCGACGGCTCCGACCAGCACCGCATCAGCTTTGGCGGCGGCCGCTATGCGACGCCGGTGTGGAGCCCGCGCGGCGACCTGATCGCCTTTACCCGCGTCACCGGTAATTTCCGCATCGGCGTGATGTCGCCATCAGGCGGCGGCGAGCGGCTGCTCACCGACGATTGGCAGGACGAGGGGCCGAGCTGGTCGCCCAACGGCCGCGTCGTCAGCTTCTATCGGGCGGGCAAGGGCGCGGCGGGCAAGGCGGACCTGTGGACGGTTGACCTGACCGGCCGGGTCGAGCGGCGCGTGCCGACCCCGCTCGACGGCTCCGATCCCGCCTGGGGACCGTTGCGGCCGTAACGGCGTTGACGCGGGGGCGCTTGCCACCGGATCTGGGAGAATGACGATGACCAAGACTGCCACCCTGCTCGCCGCGACCGCGCTGATCGCCCTGGCCGGCTGCGCCAAGCACCGCCCCGCCGTGCTGCCACCGGCGCCGGTCGACAACGGCGCGATGGGACCGCCCCCTGCGCAGGGCGGGCCGGTCGACAACACCGTGCTGCTCGGCTCCAACGCCGACTTCCTGCGCTCGGTCCAGTCGAACACCGTCAATTTCGGCACCGACCAGTATGACATCGACCCGACCGCGCGCGCGATCCTGGACGGGCAGGCGACATGGCTGCAGCGCTTCCCGCAGGTGCGGATCACGATCGAGGGCCACTGCGACGAGCGCGGCACGCGCGAGTATAACCTCGCGCTGGGCGATCGCCGCGCCAACGCCGCCAAGAACTATCTCGCGGCCAAGGGCATCGATGCCAGCCGCATCTCGACGATCAGCTACGGCAAGGAGCGCCCGGTGGCGTTGGGCAGCGACGAGGGCTCGTGGGCGCAGAACCGCCGCGCGGTGACGGTGGTGATCGGGCGGTAGCGTGCCGCTAGCGCTGGCTTCGCAACCCCGGCGCTGATATAGCGCTGCCCATGTCAGTACGTCCGTGGCGCGACATCGTGCGCCGTCCGAGCCGCCAGATCATGGTCGGCAACGTCCCCGTCGGCGGCGATGCGCCCGTGACCGTGCAGACGATGACCAATACGCCGACCAGCGATCCGCGCGCGACAATCGACCAGATCCGCCGCTGCGAGGAGGCGGGGGTGGACATCATCCGCGTGTCGTGTCCCGACGTCGAAAGTACCGCCGCGCTCGGCCAGATCGTCCGCGCTGCGCGGGTGCCGATCGTCGCCGACATCCATTTCCACTACAAGCGCGCGCTGGAGGCGGCGGATGCGGGCGCGGCGTGCCTACGCATCAACCCCGGCAATATCGGCTCGTCCCAGCGCGTGGCCGAAGTGGTGCGCGCCGCCAAGGCCAATGGCTGCGCGATCCGCATCGGCGTCAACGCCGGCAGCCTCGAAAAGGACCTGCTCGAGAAATATGGCGAGCCGTGCCCCGAGGCGCTCGTCGAGAGCGCGCTCGACCATATCAAGCTGCTCCAGGACCACGACTTCCACGAATACAAGGTCGCGGTGAAGGCGTCCGACCTGTTCCTCGCCGTCGCGGCGTACCAGCAGCTCGCCGAGGTGGTCGACTGCCCGCTGCACCTGGGCATCACCGAGGCGGGTGGCTTTGTCGGCGGCACGGTCAAGTCAGCAATCGGCATCGGCAGCCTGTTGTGGTTCGGCATCGGCGATACCATCCGCGTCAGCCTGTCCGCCGAGCCCGAGGAGGAGGTGCGCGTCGGCTTCGAGATCCTGAAAGGCCTCGGCATCCGTAACCGCGGTGTTCGCGTCGTATCGTGCCCGTCCTGCGCGCGGCAGGGTTTTGACGTGATCCGCACCGTCCAAGCGCTGGAGGAGCGGCTGCAGCACATCCGCACGCCGATGTCGCTGTCGGTGCTCGGCTGCGTCGTCAACGGTCCCGGTGAGGCGCGCGAGACCGACATCGGCCTGACCGGCGGCGGCAATGGCAAGCACATGGTCTATCTGTCGGGGATCACCGACCACCATGTCCAGGACGAGGGCATGATCGACCACATCGTCCGCCTGGTCGAGGCGAAGGCGGCGGCGATCGAGGCCGACGACGAGGCGCGCGCGATCGCGGCGGAGTAGGCGGCCAAGCCCGCTACGACGTTTGCCTGGGCGCAAGCGGGCGTTTAGCACGATCGCCATGCCGTCCCGTTCTCTTAGCGTCCCCTTCGTCGCCGCGTGCCTCGGCATCGCCATCTATTCGGTGATGGACACGTTGATGAAGCGGCTGTCGATCGACAGCGGTGCCTATGCGGCGGTGCTGTGGCGGTCGGTGGCGGGTATCGGCTTGATGGGCGGTCCCTTTGTCGTGCGGCGGCGGTGGCCGAGCGCGGCGGCGCTCAGGCTGCACCTCGCGCGCGGACTGGCGGCGGGGGTGTCGGTGCTGCTGTTCTTCTTCGGCATGGCGCGGGTGCCGATGGCGCAGGCGGTGGCGATCACCTTTCTCGCGCCGCTGATCGCGATCTTCCTCGCTGCCGCTACCCTGGGCGAGCGAGTGCGGCGGGCGGCGATCGGCGGCTCCGCCATCGCCGCGGCGGGTGTGTTGGTGATCGCTGCCGGCGAGGCGAGTGCCGCCGTCTCCGCCGACACCGTGATCGGCACCGTCGCGATCTTCGTCGCCTCCATCCTCTATGCCGCCAGCCTGGTGCTGCTGCGTCGTCAGGCTCAGGTCGCCGACCCGCTGGAGGTCGCGTTCTTCGCCAGCCTGGTGATCGGTGCGGCGATGCTGCCGGCCGCGCCTTGGCTCGCCGGCTGGCCGGCACCGGCGCAGTTGCCGGCCATCGCCGGATCGGCGGTGCTGGGCACGCTGTCGGCGCTGCTGCTGGCCTGGGCCTATGCCCGCGCCGAGGCGCAGGCGCTGGTGACGGTCGAATATACCGCCTTCGTCTGGGCGGCGCTGTTCGGCTGGCTGGCCTTTGGCGAGCGGGTGTCGGGCTGGACGGTCGCCGGTGCGGTGCTGATCATGGCGGGCTGCGCCGTCGCCGTGCGGCACCGGGCATCCGCCGCCCCGTTGACCGAGGCGGCGGCCTAGCTCAGCGTCCCAGCGCCTCGCCCTGGTCGACGCCGGCATCGGCATTGCCGCCTGCCTTCTTCGCCTCGTCATAGCGGGTCACCGCCTCCAGCACGATTCGCCGTGCCTCGTCGCGATCCCCCCAGGTGCCGATCCGCACCCACTTCTTCTTCTCCAGATCCTTGTAGTGGGTGAAGAAATGCTCGATCTGCTCGAACACGATCTCGGGCATGTCGTCGCGGCCGGCGACGTTGGAGTAATAGGGGAAGGTGGAGTCGACCGGGACGCAGACCAGCTTCTCGTCGCCGCCCGCCTCGTCCTCCAGGTTCAGCACCGCGATCGGCCGCGCGCGCACCACGCAGCCCGGGATGAAAGGCGAGCGCGCCACGACCAGCGCGTCGAGCGGATCGCCGTCGGGCGACAGGGTATGCGGCACGAAGCCGTAATTGGCGGGGTAGCGCATCGGCGTGTGCAGGATGCGATCGACGAACAGCGCCCCCGACGCCTTGTCGAACTCGTACTTCACCGGCTCGCCGCCGGTCGGCACCTCGATGATGACGTTGAGGTCGTCGGGCGGGCTCTTGCCGACCGGGATCATGTCGATACGCATATCTTGTCCCTGCAAATTATTGGTGTCGTGGTGCCGCGCCCGTCTAAAGCCGGAT
>NZ_CAHJXA010000187.1 GCF_903644135.1 Sphingomonas bacterium
CTCCCGTATAGGCGCTGGCGCCGGTGAGGACCAAGGTCCCCGAGCCGAGCTTGGAAAACGATCCGCCCGTGCCGCCAGATGCACCGCCATCGCCACCTGCGATCCGCCGAACAGGTGCGCGCGCAAGGTCGCCAGCTTCACCACCGCCGGCCGGTCGGTCACGGTGTCGCCGACCCGGTAGCGCGTCGTCACCACCCGCTCGACCGGTCCCGGCGCGGCGATCCGCATCGCGCTCGCCCCGGCGATCGGCGGCAGGTCGGCGACACGCAGCCACGGCCCCCCCAGCGCACCGGTGCCATAGGCGATCAGGCTCTTGCCCTCGTGCTGGCTTGCATAGACCGCCACCGCGACATCGACGCGATCGCCGGCCGCATCGGCATAGCGGCCGATCAGCAGATGATCGGCTCCCGGATAGAAGGGCTGCCATGGTGCCCGGCTGCTGAGCGGCACCCGCTGCCAGCCGGGGATCGCCGGCAGTGTCAGCTGGTCGGGCAGCGGCGTCGTGCGCGCGGTGGCTACCCCGCCCCACAGCGCGAACCCCGCCGCAATGGCCAAGGTCAGCACCGCTGCCGGCAACAGTGCTAGCCGGTGCCGCACCGGCCCTGCCAGCCGCGCCGGGTCGAAGGCGGGCGCATCCACCGGCCGGTCGAACCAGCGCCAGCCGATGCCGAGCGTCGCCGCCATGACGACGCCGAACCACACCGAGCCATAGACGATATGGTCGAACCCCGACGCCGCCTCGACGCTGGTCAGGTTGGCGATCCACATCGTCATCGCCGCCCGGATGCCGTTGGCGAGCACCGGCACGACCACCGACGCCGCCAGGAAGACGAGCCGCCGGGGCCAGCGAGTGAAGCACAGGTTGGCGACCAGCACGCCGACCGCGACCATGGCGATGACGAACTTCGCGCCCGAGCACGCCTCCGCCACCTCGAAGAAATAGCGGCCGGCGTGGATCATGACGCCGTTCGAGGTGGCCGGCACGCCCATGACACCAAGCAGCGGCATCGCCAGCCGCACTGTCACCAGCTGCAACGGCCCCTCCATCCACTCGCCGAAGGGCACGAGGAACAGCGCATAGCCGAGTAGAAATGCCAGCCCGCGCGCTACCGACGGCCCGAGGAGCGTCACCACCGCACCCTGCAGCATCATAACCAGGCCAAGCTCGCGCGCAAAGGTCACCGCTCCGGCGTCGCCGACCAGCCAGATCGAGCCGCCGGCCAGGACCAGCGCCAGGCCCGGCCACCACGCCGCTGGCGACAATCGCGCGAGCAACATGCGCCGCTGCCACACCAGCCAGCCGATCACCGGCACCACGACGAAGCAATGGCCGAACGTCGTGCTGGTCCACCAGGTCGCCACGATGCGGCCTGCGTCGCGCGCGAACAGCGCCATCAGCGCCGCCACAGTCGCAGCCAGCCCGGCAAGCTGTCGTGGCCACGCAGAGGCCGCCGGCGAGGCCGCACGAACGGAAAGGGCCAGCGTCATGCCGCGCGCCGTTCCGCCGGCAGGCCGAGCAGCGCGTCCAGCGGTGCCAGGCGTGCATCCCAATAGTACCGGCGCTCGACCTGACGGCGGGCGGCCTGACCCAGCTCGCCTGCTGTAATGGGGTCGTCGAGCAAGGCACCGATGGCAGCCGCCATGACATCCGCACCATCGGCGACGCGGATCGTGTTCCGATGGTCGATCCCCTCCGCCGCGGCGGGGCTGGCGACTACCGGCCGCGCCATCGCCATCGCCTCCAGCACCTTGTTCTGGATGCCGCGCGCGAGCAGCAGCGGCGCAACGCACACCGCCGCCGCCGCCAGCCACGGCCGTGTATCGTCGACCGCGCCCGTCACAATGATATGCTCCCCCGCCAGCGAGCGCACCGCAGCGGTCGGCGCACGCCCGACGATCGCAAGGGCGGCATCGGCGTGGCGGTCGCGGATCAGCGGCAGGACCGTGCTGGCGAACCACTGCACCGCGTCGACGTTGGGCTGGTAATCCATCTGGCCGGTGAAGACGATCGTCGGCCGTGCCACCGGCTGCGGCGCCACGGCGGCGGGGTCGTAGTGGGCGAAGTCGATGCCGTTCTCCACCGCGACGATCTCCCCCTCGCCGCCGGTCGAGCGGAACAGGGCGGCTTCGGCATCGCTGACGAACAGGCTGGCGGCGACCCGGGCCGACACCGCGCGCTCGAAACGGCCGAGCAGGCGCGCCTCGCGCCGCAGCAGCCAGCGTCGCGCGGCGGGGCCGCTCTGGGCCATGGCTGCGAACTTGGCCGAGTCGACATCGACGAAATCCATGATCGCCTTCGGCGCGCCGGTCGGCAGATACTGCGCCATCTGCCCCGAAAAGACGTAGATCGCACGGATCGGTCGCTGGCGCAGCACTCGCGCCACCGCCTCGCGCACTGCTGGATGCGCGAACGCCGCCAGCGACACCGGCCGGCCGGTCGCCAGCGCCTCGGCCGCCGCACGCGCCCGTGACTTTGTCCGCGGCACGATCGTGCAACTCGCCAGCAACGCAGCCAGTTCGGGCGGCGGTGTCCGCACCTCCTCGTCGAGCGCGATCAGGTGGACGCGGGCGCGAGTGGCGAGGTGGCGCAGGACGTGCCAGCTGCGGATGCGGTCGCCGCGATCGGGCGGATAGGGGCAGCGATGGGCGAGGAACAGGATCTCCATTACCCCAACCCGCGCGACAGCCACGGCCCAATCAGGTTCGCGACCGGCAGCGGCAGATGCTGCCACGCCTTCACCATCGCGGCGTACTTCGGGTTCTGCGGGTTGACCTCGCGCACCGCGCCGACGCTACGGCTGGCATAAAGGCGTGGCTCGGGCACGAACCCCCAGTTCTTCTTGAACGCCGCCGCGCCGGTGCCGGTCTTGGAGCGGCCGAAATCGAAGCGTGTGCAGCCCCACGCGCGCGCATGGCCCATCAGCGCGAAATACATCCGGTCATTGGCGCGCAGACCTCGCGCTGCCGCGGTACCGCCGCCCCAATAGGGATAGACGGTGCCGTTCAGGTAGAGGCTGAGGACACTCGCAACCGCCCTGCCCGCGTGACGCACGGTAAGCATGTCGGCGTCCAGCTCTTCCACTGCCGCGCGGAACAGCGCCGACGGGAAGACCGGCGTGCCCAGGTTGCGCACCGACTCGGCATAGGTGCGGTGATGTTCGGCCAGCATCGCCGCGCTCGCGCCGACCTCCACCGTCAGCTCGGCATCGAGCGCCTTGCGTACCTCGGCGCGCTGCTTGCGGGGCACGGCGAGCAGTTCCGCCGCATCGTCAACGGCGAGCGGGCGGACGAAGCCGCAATAGGTCGTCTGGTCGATCGTCCACTCCGCTGGAGCGTCACCACCGCGAAGCTCGACGCCGCAGCCGAGCCGCTGCGCCATCTCCCACGCCGCCGCGGCTAGCGGCTCCAGCCCGTCGCCCAGCACGCCGCCGTCGACGCCGAAGCCGGTCGACACCAGCGCCCGTCCGAACAGCGCCGAGCGCATCTGCGTCAGCGGCAGCACGCCGGCGACCGTGCCCTCGCCACGCTCGGCGACGAGGTAGCGAGCGCGCTGGCGGCACCCGCGTTCGACCGCGCGGCTCCAGCCGGTGAGGTGAAACGGGGTGGCGTCAGGCTGGTCGCGCACAAAGGCGTCGATCCGCGCCGACTCCGTCGCCGAACGCAGGTCCGCCTCGCGGATGCCGAGCGGCATCGTCAGCAGCGGCATGGTCATGGCAGCGCCGCGACCACGGCGTCGATGCGTCCCCACTCATGCCGGCCGACCAGCCCGCGCAGCTTGCCCGCCATCGCGCCGAGCCGGCTATAGTGGCGCAGCCGCGACTTGAGCGGGGCGGAGGCGACGCGCGGCTGATCTGGGTCGATCTCCCACGGATGGAAGTAGAACACCGCCGGATGCGCCGCATGGTTGACCTGCCGCACCGCGAAGTCGGTCAGCGCGGCGGGAAACAGGCGGAAGAAACCGCCCCCCGTCGCCATCCGGCGGCCCGCCAGCTCGGCGACGGTGACCGGCAGCTCGACCAGCCCAGCGTCGGCAAGCGGCCGGAACGCGAAGCGCGGGGCCTCGCGCCAGCCATAATGGTCGTGCGCCAGCGGCGCGACACTGGAGGAATAGGTGTAGCCCGCCTCGGCAAGCACCGGGTGCGCCCAGGGGGTGCGTGCGTCGATCGAGAAGCTCGGCGCGCGGTAACCGGTGACGGCCACGCCCGCGGCCTGCTCGATCACCTCGCGAGTGCGGCGCAGGTCGTCGCGGAACGCGCCGGGGGTCATGGTGAAGACGCGCTGGTGGTCCCAGCCATGGCTGGCGATCTCATGCCCCGCCGCGACGATGCGACGGACCAGCGCCGGGCAGCGTTCTGCCACCCAGCCCAGCGTGAAGAAGGTCGCGTGAACGCTACGGTCGGTGAACAGCGCAAGCACCGCGTCGGTGTTGCGCTCGACGCGCGATTCGAGGCGCGGCCAGTCCGCCTTGTCGATCACGGTCTCGAACGCGCCGACCTGGAACCAGTCCTCGACGTCGACCGACAGGCCGTTCAGCATGTCGGGCTCGGCATGGCTAGGCCGCGGCACCGCGGATCGGCACATAGCCGCGCGGCTCCTCGATCGGCGCAGCCTTGGGCGCCTGATCCGTCTCCACCCAGTCGACCAGCAGCGTCAGCACCCGGCGCAGGGCCGCGTCCTGCTCCTCCATCCGTGCTTCGAGATCGGCGAGGCGATCGCTCAGCACCGGATCGGGCGTTGAGGTTTCCGGTGTCGGGGTGTCGACCACCGGCTCGGGCTCATCGATCGGCTCGGCCACGGCATCCTCGACCACCGGCAACTCCGCCTCGGGAAGCGAAGCGGCAGCTGGTGCCGCATCCGCGTCGAGCGCCAGCCACGAATGACGGAAGGGGCGCGGCTCTGGCGCGGCGACCTTCTCGGCTTCCTCAACCATCGGCGACGACGGTTCGGCGGCTTGCTCCAGAGAAGCAGCTTCGACGGCGGGTTGCGGCATCACCACCGGCTCGATCGCCAACGGCGCAACGGGCAAATCGGCGGCACCGGTCCCCATCGTCGGCAGGTCGGCGAACAGGTCGGCGGCGACCAGATCCACCGTCGCGGCGGTGATCGTCTCAATGCGCTCGATCGCGGCGTGCAGCATCACCCGGTTGCACAGCTGATTGAGGCGACGTGGGACGCCGTCGGTCAGCCGATGCAGCGCGGCAAAGGCGCTGTCGGCGAATGCCGGCCGGCCGGTCCAGCCGACCACGCCCAGGCGATGGCGGACATAGGCGGCGACCTCGCCGGCCGCCATCGGCTCCAGATGGTGGATCGCGATCACCCGCTGGCGCAATTGCTCCAGCCCCTGCGAGCCGTGCAGCGCGGCGCGGAACTCGGGCTGGCCGAGCAGCACGATCTGGAGCAGCGCATGGCCGCCCGCCTGGAAGTTGGAGAGCATCCGCAGCTCTTCGAGCGCGGAAACAGGCAGCGCCTGCGCCTCGTCGACGATCAGCAGCGTC
>NZ_CAHJXA010000188.1 GCF_903644135.1 Sphingomonas bacterium
GTCGCTGGCGATCAGCGCGGCGGCGTTGGCGAAGGTGCGCGCCGAGGGACCGACCGGCCTGGTCGCGAACACCGGCGACACCGCGACCGTCGCGCCGATCGCGGCCAGTGCGGCCTGCACCTCGTCGGCCGGCGTGCCGTGACGGCCCCGGCGGTTGGAGCCCAGGCCGATCAGATATTGGCCGCTCGGGATGGTTGCCGTCATCGTCCTCGCCCCTTACCCGACGGCGATGCACTTCGCACCCAGCCCGATCCCCGCCACCGAACCGCCGCGCGACTGCCCGCTCTGTCCCCGTCTGACCTTGTTCCGCAACGAGCTGCGCGTCGAGCATCCCGACTGGTGGAACGCGCCGGTCAACGCGCTGGGCGATCCCGACGCCTGGCTCGCCATTGTCGGCCTCGCGCCCGGCAAGCACGGGGCCAACCGCACCGGGCGGCCGTTCACCGGCGACTATGCCGGCGAGCTGCTGTTCGCGACCCTGACCAAATACGGCTTGGCGAGCGGCACCTATCAGGCGACGCCGGAGGACGACCTGGCGCTGCACGGCGCGATGGTCATCAACGCCGTCAAGTGCCTGCCCCCCGCCAACAAGCCGACGCCCGAGGAGATCCGCACCTGCCGCCCGTTCCTGGAAGGGCAGGCGCAGGTGCTGTCGCGCGCGCGCGTGTTCGTGGCGCTGGGCCAGATTGCGCACCAGTCGGCGGTGAAGGTGCTGGGCGGCCGGCTGCCCAAGGCCAAGTTCGGCCACCTTGCCGAGCATGTCATGCCTGACGGCCGGGTGCTGATCGACAGCTACCACTGCAGCCGGTACAACCAGAACACGGGCAGGCTGACGACGCCGATGTTCGAGGCGGTGTTCGCGCGGGCGGTCGAGCTGCGGGCGGCGCTCGCCTAACGGCGAGGCGATGACGATTGTCGGGCGCGCGGCGGGAACGCTAAGCCCGCTCGCGACTTCGGTGCGGATGGATCAACAGCAAGCCCCCATCCTCGAAGCCCTGGCGGCGATCGAGCGGCGTACGGTTCACGGCTTCGGCGCGCCCGGCCATCATCAGGGCACGGCCGTCCCGCGCGAGCTGCGGCGGCTGCTGGGGCGGCAGGTGTTCGCCGCCGATGTGATCACCCCCAAGGGGCTCGACGATCGCACCGAGAGTGGCCACGTCCTGCAACGCGCGCACGAGATCGCGGCGGAGGCGTGGCACGCCGAGTTCTGCCGGTTCGTTACCGGCGGCTCGACCCAGAGCCTGCACACCGCGCTCGCCGCCGTCGCTCGTCCCGGCGATACGGTGCTGTTCGCCGCCAACGTTCACAAGGCGGAGCGGGCGCACGCGCTGGCCACGGAGCTCAACGCTGTCATCGTGCCGGTGATCGTCGACGAGGCCTGGGACATCGAGCATGGCGTCGCCGTCGCCACGCTGATCGAGGCGCTGGACGCGCATCCCGGGGCAAAGGCGTTCGTGGTGGTGTCGCCGACCTATTTCGGCGTGACCAGCGACATCGCCGCGCTGGCCCATGCCTGCCACGCTCGCGGCGTGCCGCTGATCTGCGATGCGGCCTGGGGCGGCGCCTTCGCCTTTTGCGAGGCGCTGCCGCCGGACGCGCTCGCCAAGGGGGCCGATGTCGCGGTGTACAGCCTGCACAAGACGCTGGGCGCGCTGACGCAGGGGTCGGCGCTGCTTGCCCGCGGCGAGCTGGTTGACCGCCAGCGACTGTGGATGGCGTATGAACTGTTCCAGACGACCAGCCCGTCGGTGCCGATCCTGGCCAGCCTCGACGCGGCGCGGCGCGAACATGCGCTGCATGGCGAGGCGGCATGGACCAAAGTGCTGGCCCGCGCCGCCGACCTGCGCCGGCGGCTGGCGGCGATCGATGGCGTTCGGACGTTCGGTGAGGAGCACCTGCCGGACGGCGCGATGCTGGACGCGACCAAGGTGTTGATCGACCTGTCGACCTGGGGCGTGTCGGGCTATGCCGTCGACGACTGGCTGAACCAGCAGTACCGGGTCAGCGTCGGGCTGTCGGAGGCGCGGCATCTGCTCGCGATCGTCTCGCCCGGGACGACGGCGGCCGACGTTCGCGCGCTGGTGCGCGGTCTGACCGAGTGCGGGAAGCAACTGGCGGCGGGGACGCTGGAACTGCCGGCGATCGCCGACACGCCGGGCGTGGGATCGCTGTTGGTCGAGATGGCGATGGATGCAGGCGCCGCGGTGTTCGGCCCGGTCGAGCAGGTCGCGCTTGATCGGGCGGCAGGGCGCGTCGCGGCTGAGACGATCGCGCCGGCTCCTCCCGGCGTGCCGCGGCTCGTGCCGGGGCAGCGGATCAGCGCCGCCCATGTCGCCTGGCTCACCGCCCAGCGCAATCTCGGCGCGTTCCTGCTCGATCCTCTCGACCCAGCCGAGCGATCGGTACGGGTCGTCGCGTCCGGCTGATCGTCGTCAGCGGCCGATGGGGGCCGCCCTTCAGCAGCCGTCGACGAAGGTGATCGACAGCGCCTCGGCAAACGGCACCGCCATCAGCGCGACACCATCGCCGTCGCGGATCGTGATCGCACAGCCGAGGCATAGGTTACCGCTGCCGACCTCCTCCGCCATGATGCCCCGCGCGGCGGCGATGGCGTGATGTCGCGCCGCTTCCAGGCTTTCCAGCTCCGCCCCTTCGTCGTCGATCACCGAGCCACGACCGCATTCGTGCAAATCGAAGTAATAGCGGGTCACCCGTCGATCTCCTCCAGTTGATCCTTCAAGTCGTCGATCGGCCGAGAATTCTAACGGTCTCCAACCGTCACGTTGTCGAGGGTATCGACAGCCTGAAGGTGATAAGCTGCGAAGCCGCTGGCAATCATTGACATACTTCAATAAAAGCCAATAACTTTCGTTTATTTATGTCGGTAGTAAGCTGGTGTAAGCGCGACAATGTGAGCAATGCGTTTGTGCAGAAACTCAGCGGCTTGAGCACGCTGGAAAGGAGCGAGACCAGCGCTCTCGAAGCTGCCACTTCTCATGCCCGTCGGTATCGCGCCAAACAGGACCTCATCCGGGAAGGGGATGAGCCCGGGCCGGTATTCGTCATACTCAATGGGTGGGCGTGCCGTTACAAGATCCTGCCGGGCGGATCGCGGCAGATCATGGCGTTCCTGATGCCGGGGGACGCCTGCGACCTGCATATGAACATGGTGGCGGCAATGGATCATGGTATCCAGGCGATCACCGAAGCGAAGGTCGCAGCGATCTCACGCCCTGCCATGGATCAGATGATGCGCGAATTTCCCGGGGTCAGCCGCGCGCTCTACATCGCCCAGCTGATCGATGAAGGCACGATGCGCGCCTGGATCGTCAGCATGGGCCGCCGCAGCAGCATCGAGCGGGTCGCGCATCTGATCTGCGAGCTCTACCTGCGGATGCGCAACATCGGCCTGCGTACCGAGGGGGTATTTGCGCTGCCCTTGTCGCAGATCATCCTCGCCGATGCGCTCGGCATGACGCCCGTCCATATCAATCGCGTCCTGAAGGAATTGCGGGAAGCGGGGGCGATGGCGTTGAAGCGCGGGCACCTGGAAATCCTCGATCCGGTCAAGCTCGTCCACATCGCCGGGTTCGACGAGAACTACCTCCATCGCCGCATCAGCCAGTCGACTCGGAAGCCAGAACTGGCAGGCCAGTGAGCGACGACATTCCCGAACGGCGCGACCGGTCGATTCCTAGCGGCCGGCTGTCGCGCCTTGGCCATTTCGGGCGTCTTGCCGGCGGTGTCGCCGGCGGGATGATCGCGGAGGGTGCGAGGCGCTTGGCGGCGGGCGAGCGGCCGCAGCTTGGCGACCTGATCCTCACGCCGGCCAATGCGAAGCGCGTGACCGAGCGCCTGTCGCACCTGCGCGGCGCGGCGATGAAGCTGGGCCAGATGATCTCGATGGACGCCGGCGACATGCTGCCGCCCGAACTGTCGACGATCCTGGCGACGTTGCGCAACCAGGCCTATCGGATGCCGCCGCAACAGCTCGACACGGTGCTGAAGGCGCAATGGGGTGCCGACTGGCGGCGGCGGTTCGCGCGGTTCGAGGCGTCGCCGATCGCGGCCGCGTCGATCGGCCAGGTTCATCGCGCGACCCTGCCCGACGGGCGGGTGCTCGCGATCAAGGTGCAATATCCCGGCGTGCGCGAGAGCATCGCCTCCGACGTCGACAATGTCGCGACGTTGCTGCGCGTGTCCAACCTGCTGCCGCCGACGCTCGACCTCAAGCCCCTGCTGGCGGAGGCGAAGCGGCAGCTGGCGGAGGAGGCCGATTACCTGCGCGAAGGCGAGCAGATGCGCGCCTATGGCGAACGGCTGCGCGGTGACGGGCGCTACGTCGTTCCCGCCCTGCACGAGGCGCTGACCACGCCCGGCGTGCTGGCGATGGACTTTGTCGAGGGGCAGCCGATCGAGGGGCTGATCGACGCGCCGCAAGCGGTGCGCGACGGCGCGATGACGGCGCTGATCGACCTGGTGCTGCGCGAGCTGTTCGTGTTCGGCGTCATGCAGACCGATCCCAACTTCGCAAATTACCGCTGGCAGCCGGACACCGGCGCGCTGGTCCTGCTCGACTTCGGTGCGACGCGTGCGGTGCCGGAGGCGACGGCGGCGTCGTACCGGGCGCTGATCAAGGCCGGGCTGGTCCACGACCGCGACCGCATCAGGGAGATCGCGGTCGAGACCGGCTTCCTCGGCGCTCACGCGATCACCGCCCATCGGGCGTCGGTCGACCGGATCATCGCGGCGGTCGACGATACGATGGCGCGGCCTGGGCCGTTCGACTTCGGCGATCGCGCGTTCGTGCCGGTAGTGCGCGAGGAGGCGCAGGCGATGCTGCAGGACCGGGGAACGTGGCACGTCCCGGACATCGAGACCCTGTTCGTGCAGCGCAAGGTCAGCGGCACCGCGCTGCTGGCGGCGCGGCTCAAGGCGCGGGTCGATGTCACCGGCCTGGCCGCGGCGGCGATCGGGGGCGTGGCGGCATGAAGGCAGCAGTGGTGACGGAACTGGGCAGCGCTCCGACGTTTGCCGACTTCGCCGAACCTGTCGCCCAAGGCTCCGAATGTATCGTCCAGGTCGAAGCGGCGGCGATCAAGCAGCTCGAACGCGCGATCGTCGCGGGCACTCACTACAGCAGCCCCAAGACCCTGCCGATCATCCCCGGCGTTGATGGAGTAGGGCGTCTGGACGACGACAGCCGCGTCTATTTCATGGTCCAGCGTCGGCCCTTCGGAGCCATGGCGGACCTTGCGCCCGCCGCCTGGACGGTGCCGGTGCCCGATAGCCTGGATATCACGCACGCGGCGGCGGTGGTGAACCCGGCGCTCGCGGCGTGGCTGCCGATCGCCTATCGCGCGAAGCTGCAGGCGGGCGAGACGGTGATCGTGCTGGGCGCGACCGGCACCGCCGGCCGCATGGTCGATGGCCCGTTCACCAGCTTCGCCGCGATCTGCCGGCTGGACGAGGGCGAGCG
>NZ_CAHJXA010000189.1 GCF_903644135.1 Sphingomonas bacterium
GGCGGGATTCGTCACCTATTCCAACGATGCGAAGCTGGCGCTGCTCGGGGTCAGCGACGACGTGCTGGAGACGTTCGGGGCGGTGTCGATCGCGGTCGCCTGGAGCATGGCGCAGGGCGCGCTCGCCAGGAGCGGGGCCGATGTCGCGGTGGCGATCACCGGCGTTGCCGGGCCCGGCGGCGGCAGTGCCAAGAAGCCGGTCGGCACCGTCGTGTTCGCCCGCGCCGTCAAGGGTGCCGATCCGGGCGACGTCCATGCCGAGCGCCGCGACTTTGGCGACCTCGGCCGTGGCGGCATCCGCCTTCAGGCGGCGCTGTGCGCGCTCGAACTGCTGCTGCCGGCCGCGCCCCGCAGCGACGCGCCGTAGAGCGAAGCCGCCCGGGTCTCGAACGCGCCCGTCATGCGCCGCAACGCGCCCTGGAACACCTGCCCCGCCAGCAGCTCGAACACCCGGTTCTTGAAGGCGAAGTCCACCGCGAACTCGACGGCGCTGCCGCCCGGCTCGGGCACGAACCGCCATTCGTTGCGCAGGAACTTGAGCGGACCATCAATGTAGTCGACGGTGATCGTGTCAGGCCGGGTCTTGCGGATACGGCTGGTGAAGGTCTCGCGCAGACCTTTGAAGCCGACGACCATGTCGGCCATTGTCTCGCCCGGCCCGTCCTGCCGCACCCGCATGGCCGAGACCCAGGGCAGGAACTCGGGATAGCGCTTCACGTCGGCGACCAGATCGAACATCTGCTCGGCCGTGTAGGGCAGGTGGCGGGTCTCCTTATGCTTGGGCATGGACCCGCCCGAGCTTCGCCTCCCGCGCGGCGCGCATCTTCGCGAAGTCGTCGCCGGCGTGGTAGCTCGACCGAGTCAGCGGCGAGGCAGCGACGAGCAGGAAGCCTTTGGCGCGGGCGATGCCGGCATAGGCGTCGAACGCCTTGGGGGTGACGAACTCGGCGACCTTGGCGTGGCGCGGGGTGGGCTGGAGATACTGGCCCATGGTCAGGAAATCGATGTCGGCCGAGCGCATGTCGTCCATCACCTGATGCACCTCCAGCCGCTGCTCGCCCAAGCCCATCATCACGCCCGACTTGGTGAAGATCGACGGATCGTGGCGCTTGACGCTCTCCAGCAGCCGCAGCGAGGCGTAATAGCGCGCGCCCGGGCGGATCGTCGGATAGAGCCGCGGCACCGTCTCCAGATTATGGTTGTAGACGTCGGGGCGCGCCTCGACGATCGACTCGACCGCGGCCTGCGCCTTGTTGCGGAAGTCGGGGGTCAGGATCTCGATCGTCGTCGCCGGCGTCGTGCGGCGCAACGCCTCGATCACCTTGACGAACTGCGACGCGCCGCCGTCGGGCAAGTCGTCGCGGTCGACCGAGGTGATGACGATATGGCTCAGCCCCAGCTCGGCGGCGGCATCGGCGGTGTGCTGCGGCTCCAGCGGGTCGACGGCGCGCGGCATCCCGGTCTTGACGTTGCAGAAGGCGCAAGCGCGGGTGCAGGTGTCGCCCAGGATCATCACCGTCGCGTGCTTCTTGGTCCAGCACTCGCCGATATTGGGGCAGGCCGCCTCCTCGCAGACGGTGTTGAGGCCGAGGCGGCGCATCATCGCCTTGGTCTCGCCGAAGCCGATGCTGGTCGGTGCCTTGACCCTGATCCAGTCGGGCTTGCGCTCGCGGGG
Organism: Sphingomonas bacterium; assembly: GCF_903644135.1. Lineage (GTDB taxonomy): Bacteria > Pseudomonadota > Alphaproteobacteria > Sphingomonadales > Sphingomonadaceae > Sphingomonas. Next base: position 1,676 of record NZ_CAHJXA010000189.1, read on the forward strand.
GGAGCGGGCCAGCGGCGTCATCTCGTTCATGCATCTCAGATAGCGATCGCGACCGCGCGGCACAACTCGCGCGGCCCAGTAGCGGGTCGGCGATCAAGCGATTATGACCACCGCGCCATTTAGGGAGTGCGGCCGTGACCGACACGATAGAAAGCCTGTTCGACGATTGGAATGGGGCGTTGCAGACCCGCGACCCCGATCGGGTGGCTGCGCTGTACGCGGACGACGCAATCCTGCTGCCGACGCTGTCCAATCAGGTGCGGCGCGACCGGACGGCGATCGTCAATTATTTCGTTGGGTTCCTGAAGAAGCAGCCGCGCGGTGTGCTGACCCAATCCAACGTGCGCGTCTTCGGCGAGATTGCGATCAACTCCGGCCTCTACGTCTTTACGCTGACCGACGGCGGCGTGGCGAGCGAAGCACCGTGCCGCTTCACCTTCGTCTATCGGCGCGAGGGCGACGGCTGGAAGATCATCGAGCATCACTCGTCGCAGATGCCGGAATGACCGACTCGACCGCGGGTATCCGCGCCGTCCAGGCTCCACGCGGGCGCAGCACCAGCAGGTAATAGGCGATCGACACCGCCACCTGCACCAGCGTCGCGATCAGCGCCCAGCGCCCCTCCGCGTCCCAGCTGTTGGTCAGCGTCACATAGCCCAGCGCCGCGAAGGTGACGATCGGGGCGAGCGGGTAGAACGGCATCCGATAGGGTGCCGCAGTGGTGATCCCGTTGGCGCGCCCCACCATGGCGGCGAGTGCGATACCGAGATAGATCGCGATCAACCCGGTGCCGCTCCACAGCTCCAGCAGCCGCAGCGGGACGAAGCACAGCCCGATGGCGACCGCACCGATGATCAGGGTGCCGATCCATGGCGACCCGAAGCGCGGATGGATGGCGAGCAGCCAGCGATCGATTGGCCGCCCCCAGCAGCCGTCGCGCGCGGTCGAATAGAAGAAGCGCGCGCAGGCGAGCACCCAGGCGATGATCGCGTTGACGATCGCCAACGCCACCCCGACCGACACCCATTGTACCAGGCCCAGCGAGCCCCGCTCGCGCACCAGCGCGCCAAACGGATTGTCGACCGTGAACAGGCGGATCAGGTCCGGGCTGCCGACCAGCGCCGCCACGATCGGCGTGCCCTCCAGCACCAGGGTCGCAACCAGCGCGAGCATGACGGTGCGGGCGATGCGGGTCGGTGCCTGCTCCATCTCCTCACCGAAATAGACTGCCGCGCCATAGCCGTTGAGCGCGAACAGCGCGATCGCCGCCGTCACCCCGATCGAGGCGAACGAGACGGGTGCCAGCGCGCCGTTCTGCACCGCCACCGGATGCAGCAGAAAGTCGAGCGGATTGCGCGCCGCATGGACCAGGCCGAGCACCGACACCGCCGCGAGCGCCAGCACCTCGATCAGCAGGAAAGTGCCGGTGACGAAGGCGTTCAGCCGGATGTCGAGGATGCCGACCAGCGCGCACGCCGCGACCACCGCCACCGCGGTCGGCACCGCCGGCAGGCCGGGGATCACCGAGCCCAGCACCTCGCTGATCCCCAGTCCCGCGACCGGCAGGAAGATCAGGTTGTTGAAGACGTTGACGCCCAGCATCACGAAGCCTGCCAGCGGCCCCAAAGTATGGGTGACCATGACATACTCGCCGCCTGCCACCGGAAAGGCGGAGGATAGTTCGGCATAGATATACCCCGTCGCCACGCAGACGATCGCGGCGAGGATCAGCGCCCATAACGTGCCGGTGCCCGCGCCGCGCAGCATGTCGGGCGCGATTACGAACACCGACGATGCCGGCGTCGCGACCGACAGCGTCAGCAGCAGGACACCGACCACGCCGAGGCGGCGGCTGAAGCCTTGCGGCACGTCGCTTGCTGTGTCCGCCATGCCCCTCCCCGATCCCTGGCCCCGGCCGGCTGATGACACGCGCACGCGGCGGCGGCCAGCCTTTGCGTCAGCCGGCGGCGGGAGCGACCGCCTTATCGACGTCCTTCGGCCCGTCCGCGGTCGAGCGCAGGTTGAGCTCCTTGAGCTGGCGCGCCGACACGAAGCTGGGCGCGCCCATCATCAGGTCCTCCGCCTTTTGCGTCATCGGGAAGACGATGACCTCGCGGATGTTCGGCTCGTCGGCGAGCAGCATGACGATGCGGTCGATCCCGGGTGCCGACCCGCCATGCGGCGGCGCGCCGAACTTGAAGGCGTTGATCATGCCGGCGAAGTTGGTGTCGACGTCCTCGCGGGTATAGCCGGCGATCTCGAACGCCTTATACATGATCTCAAGCCGGTGATTGCGGATCGCGCCCGACGACAGCTCGATGCCGTTGCAGACGATGTCATACTGGTACGCCAGGATGTCGAGCGGGTCCTTGCTCTCCAGCGCCTCCAGCTCGCCCTGCGGCATGGAAAAGGGGTTATGGCTGAAGTCGACCTTCTTTGCGTCCTCGTCATACTCGAACATCGGAAAGTCAACGATCCAGCAGAACTCGAAGCGAGTGTCGTCGATCAGGCCAAGCTGGTCGGCAACGCGGGTGCGGGCCAGACCGGCGAGCTTGGCCGCCTGTGCCTCCTTGCCGGCAGCGAAGAACAGGCCGTCATCGGGCCCGAGCCCGAGCGCGTCGGCCATCGCGGTCATCTTGTCCTCGCCATGATTCTTGGCGATCGGCCCACCCCATTCGCCGCCCTTGCGGGTGGCGTAGCCGAGGCCTGCGAACCCCTCCCCCTGCGCCCAGCCGTTCATGTCGTCGAAGAATTTGCGGCTCTTCTCGGCGGTGCCCGGGGCTGGGATCGCGCGGACCACGTCGCCCGCCTCGACGATGGAGGCGAAGCGGCCAAAGCCGGAGCCGACGAACTGCTCGCTCACGTCGGTGATCAGGATCGGGTTGCGCAGGTCCGGCTTGTCGTTGCCGTAGCGGAGCATCGACTCCCGATACGGGATGCGGCGGAAGGGCAGCGCCGACACGGTGCGGCCCTTGCCCTGCCAGTCGGCGAACTCCTCGAATACGCCGTGCAGCACCGGCTCGATCGCCGCGAACACATCGTCCTGCGTCACGAAGCTCATTTCGAAATCGAGCTGGTAGAACTCGCCGGGCGATCGGTCGGCGCGAGCATCCTCGTCGCGGAAGCAGGGCGCGATCTGGAAATAGCGGTCGAAGCCGGCGACCATCAGCAGCTGCTTGAACATCTGCGGGGCCTGCGGAAGCGCGTAGAACTTGCCGGGATGGACGCGGCTGGGGACAAGATAGTCGCGCGCGCCCTCCGGGCTCGAGGCGGTCAGGATCGGCGTCTGGAATTCGGTGAAGCCCTGGCCGATCATGCGTTGGCGGATGCTGGCGATCACCTGGCTGCGCAGGACGATGTTGGCGTGGATGCGTTCGCGGCGCAGGTCGAGGAAGCGGTTGGTGAGACGAATGTCCTCGGGATACTCCGCCTCGCCAGCGACCGGCATCGGCAGCTCCTGCGCGGCCGACTGGACGGTGACGGCAGCCGCGAACACCTCGATCTCGCCGGTGGCGAGATTGGGGTTCACCGTCGCCTCCGAGCGGCGCTTCACCACCCCGTCGATGGTGACGACCGACTCGACACGCACGCTTTCGAGCGTCGCCAGCGCGGGCGAGTCGGCATCGGCGACGATCTGGGTCAGGCCGTAATGGTCACGCAGGTCGACGAACAACACGCCACCATGGTCGCGGCGGCGGTGAACCCAGCCCGACAGGCGAACGGTCTCGCCGACGTTCGCCGCCTCCAGCGCGGCGCAGGTGTGGGTGCGATAG
>NZ_CAHJXA010000190.1 GCF_903644135.1 Sphingomonas bacterium
GCCGTCCCGCGTCGACGATCAGTTGAGGAGCGTGTTGTCCTCGGCGACCTTGGTGTCGAACGATGGGCTCGGATCCTGGCCGTTCGGCAGGGTTCCGCTCTTGACCGGATCGGCCGGGGTGTCCGCCTTGGCGGTGCTGCCCTTCAACGACAACAGAGCGACCGCAGCCGCGCCGGCCGCAGCGAGACCACCCGCGATCGCGGCGACGCCCCAGGCACCGGTCTTGGCCGGGCGCTTGGCTGCCGACTTGGCCGAAGTCTTGCGCGGAGCCTTCGTGGCCACCTTGCTCTTGGGCCGGCTGATCGCGCGCGGGGTCACCGACTTGGCGGCTTCGACCACCGCATCCTCTGCCTTGACGGCCGTGCGCTTGACGCGAACGGTCGCCGCTTTCACCGCGGTTTCGGCCTTGGCGACCGTCGACTTCGCAGCGGCGCGCCTGGTCGGCGTCTTCGCAGCATCGGTCTTGCGCGGGCCGCGACGGCGCGGAGTCGCGGGCGTGTCGGTGCCGGTTGCGGGGCCGGTGGTCGGCGTGTCAGTCGTATCGGCCATGGCGGCGCTCCTAGATAATTGCGCACCCGTAACGCCCCGAAAACGATTCGGGTCCCGATTAGCGGAACGGCGGCTCGTCGAAAGCACGCAACTTGCGGCTGTGGAGCTTCGGTCCTTCACGACGCAGCTGCTCGCAGGTTTCGATGCCGATGCGCAGATGCTCGCTGATCGCGCGCTCGTAGAACAGGTTGGCCTGGCCGGGCAGCTTCAGCTCGCCGTGCATCGGCTTGTCCGACACGCACAGCAGCGTCCCGTACGGCACGCGGAAGCGATAGCCCTGTGCCGCGATCGTTGCCGACTCCATGTCGATCGCCACCGCGCGGCTTTGCGAGAAGCGCAGCGCCGACTGCGAGTAGCGCAGCTCCCAGTTGCGGTCGTCGGTGGTGACGATGGTACCGGTGCGCAGCCGCCGCTTCAGCTCCTCGCCCGACTGGCCCGAAACCGTCTCGGCGGCGCGCGCCATCGCCACCTGCACCTCGGCGATCGCCGGGATCGGGATCTCGGGCGGCAGCACGTCGTCGAGGACATGGTCGTCACGCAGATAGGCATGGGCGAGCACATAGTCGCCGATCCGCTGCGACGGTCTGAGGCCGCCGCAATGGCCGATCATCAGCCACGCCTCCGGGCGGATGACCGCCAGGTGGTCGCAAATCGTCTTGGCGTTGGATGGCCCGACGCCGATATTGACCAGCGTGATACCGGTGCGGTCGTCGGCCATCAGGTGATAGGCGGGCATCTGGTGCCGCCGCCAGGCGCTGTCGCTGACGACGCGGTCGGGATCGTCGCCGGCCTTCATCATCACTCCGCCCGCGCCAGAGACACCAGTAAAGCGGCTGCCCCCGTTTGCACCTGGGCCAAGCTGCCCCACCGCCCAGCGGACGAACTCGTCGACATAGCGGTGATAGTTGGTGAACAGCACGAAGCGCTGGGTATGCTCGGCGGGGGTGCCGGTATAATGCCGCAGCCGCGCAAGGCTGAAGTCGGTGCGGAGGGCGTCGAACAAGGCGAGCGGCCGTACCGCCTCGGCGTTCGCCCAGACGCCATCGGCGATCTCGTCACCAATATGTGCGAGCTCGGTGGCGGGGAAATGCCGCGCCAGCTCCGCCGCCGACACCTCGTCGAGGCTGAGAACCTGGCCGGCGTCGAGCACGTAGGGAAACGGGATCTCCTGCCGGCCTGGCACCGCGGCGACATCGACATCGTAATCCTCGATCAGCAGCGTCAATTGCTCGGTCAGGTAATCAGCGAACAATGCCGGTTTGGTGACGCTGATCCGGTATTCGCCCGGCGTCGACAGCCGCCCGAACGAGCGTAGCGGCGCAGGTCGATCCTCGCCGGTTCGATAGGTCAGGCGGATCTCTGGATAGGCGAAGCTGCCGTCGTGGCGGGCGGCGGGATCGGGGCGGCTGCCATCGGCGACATAGCCGATCAGCGCCTCGCGCAGCCGTTGGACGGACGCGGTGTAGAGCCGGTCAAGCTCGGCGACGATGGCCGCCGCGGAAGGGGGAGATGTCATCCGGCAGTGTTAAGCGGGCGCTATGACGGTGACAAGACGCCCTCCCGCGACGACCGCGGGAGGGCGGAACGCTCAAATCTGGTCGAGCAGATACTCGGCCGAGCTGACCCGATACTCGCCGGGACCCTCGACGTTCAGCTGCTTCACGACGCCGTCCTCGATCAGCATCGCGTAACGCTGGCTGCGCGTGCCCATGCCGAACTTGCTGCTGTCGGCGGTCAGGCCGATCGCGGCGGCGAACTCGCCATTGCCGTCGGCCAGCATCGTGACCTCGCCGGCGTCGTTGGCCTTCGACCAGGCGCTGAGGACAAAGGCGTCGTTGACCGAGGTGCAGGCGATCTCGTCGACACCCTTGGCCTTCAATTCGTCGGCCTTGTCGATGAAGCTCGGCAGGTGCTTGGCCGAGCAGGTCGGCGTGAACGCTCCGGGCACGGCGAACAACGCCACGGTCTTGCCGGCGAAGTAATCCCCGGTGCTCACCTTGTCGGGGCCGTCCGCCGTGACCTTGACGAGGTCCGCCTGGGGCAGCTTGTCGCCAATGCTGATCGTCATCGCTTGATCTCCTTTCCGCCCCGATGGCGGTCGGCAGCCATGTCGCGGGTGGGAGAGGCGTTTTCAAGCGTGGACGCGTCCCCGGTCGCGACTATGTTGCCGCCATGTCCGACCCCAAATTCCTGACCGGCCAGTTCCTGCTGGCGATGCCCGGCATGACCGATCCGCGCTTTACCCAGGCGGTGATCGCGATGTGCGCGCATGACGAGAAGGGCGCGCTGGGCATCGGCCTGGGCGCGACGATCGGCGGGCTGGGCTTCCACGACCTGCTCGACGGCTTCGAGATCGAGCATGGCGTCGCCCCCGATGCGCCAATCCACTTCGGCGGCCCGGTCGAGCCGCGGCGCGGCTTCGTCGTCCACTCGCGCGATTGGGGAGGCGAGGACAGCGTCGATGTCGCCGGCCGCTGGTCGCTGTCGGGTACGCTCGACGTGCTGCGCGCGATCGCGGAGGGGCGCGGGCCGACGCGCTGGGTCGCGGCTTTGGGCTATGCCGGCTGGGGCGAGGGCCAGCTCGACGGCGAGCTGACGCGGCCGGGCTGGTTCAACGTCGCCGGCGACGAGGCACTGCTGTTCGACGTGGCCGCAAGCGAGCGCTGGGCGCAGGGCTTCGCGGGTGCGGGGATCGATCCGCGGTTGCTCGTGGCGGCTACCGGGACCGCGTAAGAGCCGTCATGCGGGGCCTGTCCCGGCATCCAGAGCCACGGTCGGCGCGCTGCTTGGCTCTGGACCCCGGGACAAGCCCTGGGTGACGCTGCTGCAGGACATAAAGATATCTTTATATTTGATCCGCCGCCCGCGAGCCGGTAAGGCCGCGCGCATCCGGCACGGGCGCAGGGTCCGCCGATCATGAAGATTTCAGGAGAACCGATCGTGGCCACCGCGCTCGCTACCGAACACCACGACTATGTCGTCAAGGACATCAGCCTCGCCGAGTTCGGCCGCAAGGAGATCAAGATCGCCGAGACCGAGATGCCCGGCCTGATGAGCCTGCGCGAGGAGTTCGGTGCCGGCCAGCCGCTCAAGGGCGCGCGGATCACCGGTTCGCTGCACATGACCATCCAGACCGCGGTGCTGATCGAGACGCTGACCGCGCTCGGGGCGGACGTGCGCTGGGCGACCTGCAACATCTTCTCGACCCAGGACCACGCCGCCGCCGCCATCGCCGCGACCGGCGTGCCGGTGTTCGCGATCAAGGGCGAGAGCCTGGCCGATTACTGGGACTATGTCGGCGACATCTTCGACTGGGATGCCGGCAATGGCGAGACCGCCAACATCATCCTCGACGACGGCGGCGACGCCACCATGTTCGCGCTCTGGGGTGCCAAGCTGGAAGCGGATGCCTCGTTCGGCGAGCCCGAGAATGACGAGGAGGTCGAGTTCCAGCGCTCGGTCAAGGCGTTCATCGCCAAGAAGCCCGGCTATCTGACCGACACCGTCAAGAACCTGAAGGGCGTCAGCGAGGAGACCACCACCGGCGTCCACCGCCTGTACGAGATCGCCAAGAAGGGCGAGCTGCCGTTCCCGGCGATCAACGTCAACGATAGCGTCACCAAGTCGAAGTTCGACAATCTCTACGGCTGCAAGGAGTCGCTGGTCGATGCGATCCGCCGCGCGACCGACGTGATGCTGGCGGGCAAGGTCGCCTGCGTCGCTGGCTTTGGCGATGTCGGCAAGGGCTCGGCCCAGTCGCTCCGCAACGGCGGCGCGCGCGTGATGGTGACCGAGGTCGACCCGATCTGCGCGCTGCAGGCGGCGATGGAGGGGTTCGAGGTGGTGACGATGGAGGAGGCGGTGACCCGCGCCGACATCTTCTGCACCGCGACCGGCAATGCCGACGTCATCACCGCCGAGCATATGGCGGCGATGAAGCCGATGAGCATCGTCTGCAACATCGGCCATTTCGACAGCGAGATCCAGATCGCGGCCCTGTCCAACTACGACTGGAACGAGGTCAAGCCCGGCACCGACCTGGTGACCTTCCCCGACGGCAAGCAGATCATCGTCCTCGCCAAGGGCCGTCTGGTCAACCTGGGCTGCGCGACCGGGCACCCCTCGTTCGTGATGTCGGCGAGCTTCACCAATCAGACGCTGGCGCAGATCGAGCTGTGGACCAAGGCCGAGGATTACCAGAACCAGGTCTATGTTTTGCCCAAGCACCTCGACGAGAAGGTCGCGGCACTGCACCTCGACAAGCTGGGCGTGAAGCTGTCCAAGCTGTCGCCCAAGCAGGCCGGCTATATCGGCGTGTCGGTCGAGGGGCCGTTCAAGCCCGACCACTACCGCTACTGAGCGCGGCACCTGCGCGACGATAGGGGCTCGGCAATGCCGGGCCCCTTTTGCATGAGCGCTGCGGCTGGCCTAGGGATGCGTGGGTGAGGGACGGGGCCGCGACGACATGGTGACGCTGGGAGCCGGAGCCGCGGTGGTGATCGGGGCGGTGCTGCTGCTGCTGATCGGCGGCGGCGCGGTTCTGCTGTTCCAGGGGTTGCGGCTGCGCGGCGAGGCGGCGGCGGCGGTCGCCGACAATGCCCGGCTGGAGGCGATGCTGCGCGTCGCACCGGCGATCGCGATGGTCGTGCGCGCCGATGGCCGCGTGCAGATGCCGGCGCGCATGGCCGACTGGTTCGGCCTGGCCACATCGCCGCGCTTCGTCGCCGATCTGGCGGGGGAGAAGGACGGGTTGACCGCAACGGATGCCGCTGCGCTCGCAGCCGACATCAACGCCGCGCAGCGCGCCGGGCGCGGCTTCGTCCGGGCGGTGCGGCCGCAGGGCTCGACCCGCGCGATCAC
>NZ_CAHJXA010000191.1 GCF_903644135.1 Sphingomonas bacterium
CGACCCGCGGGCCGAGCAGCCAGTCGCCGCACACGCCAAGCCGCAGCGCCGGGTTCCACAACGCGCCCCGCCCGAGCGCCCCCGACTTGGCATAGCGCCAGCGATGCGAGTCGGTGCCCAGGATGGCCGGCAAGGCACCACCGGCTTCGGCGGCGAGCGCGTCGAGCAGGGCATGTTCCACGTCGTCGGCCTGATCCTCAAGGTGCTGGCGCGACCAGTCGGCATCGGCCTGAAGCACCCAGGCTTCGGGCCCGGTACGTCCCGGCTTCGCCGAGTTGCGGATCGCCGATGCGAGCGGGCCGACCTCGGTCAGCCGATCCGCCGCGATCGGCACGGGTGCCGCAAACGCCGCCATCACCGTCCAGCACGGATCGGACATGGTCGCAGCCGCCAAGCCGGCCACCTCCGGGTCGTGGTCCGCTACCAGGGTGGCGACCTGCTCGGCGGGAACCGCGACGACCACGGCATCGAACGGCACGTCGTCGCCCTCGCCCTGCAGGTGCCAGCGGCCGTCAAAGGTCAGCGCGTCGATGCGGCTGCGCCAGCAGACATCGGCATCCGCCGCCATTGCCTGCACCGGCGCGTTCATCCCCGGCAAGCCGACCCAGGCGTCGTTGCCGGCGACGGCCCAGCGAGCGACCTGCCCCGCCGCTTCCCAGGCCGCCACCTGGCCGACGAACGCCGGATCGCGCGCGGTGAGATATTGCGCGCCGTGATCGAAGCGCACCTCTCCTTCCGCAGTCGGCATCCGCCGCGTCGACATGCGCCCGCCCGCGCCGCGCCCCTTGTCGAACAGGGTCACCGCATGACCTTGCCGGGCAAGAACGCCCGCACACGCCAGCCCCGCCATGCCGGCACCGATGATCGCTACCCGCAACGTCGTCCTCCGATGCTTGGCATGTAGCGCGGAAAAGACAGTCGCTGCGACCGGACGCCGTAGCAGGCTGACGCCGTGTCATGCACACGCAGCTGACCGGAGGTCATCATGTGAAGAGAATCTTGGGCGAGCCGCGGTGATTGCCGTCGCGCTACATCGCAAAATGGCCCTGTGTCCATCTTGCCTCTCTGGCATTTCCATGGCCCTGCCGCACTGGAGCGTATGGCGGTCAGCGTGCCGACTTGAACGCTCCGTTACGGCCACGCGCTCAATAAATGCCGATCTGCGGCTTCCGTCCGGACGTGCTCGGCGTCGCTGACCTCCAGCGGCATCACTATCGACAGCAATGCAGCATCAGGCCGGTAATGCAGCGCGGATACGATCGGCACCGGTGGGATCGACCGGATTGTAGACGATCATGCCGAGGTCCGGCCGCCCGTCGACGGCGAAGCTGGAATATTCCAGTTCGATCGCGCCCAGTGTCGGATGATGGAGCCGCTTCGTGCCGTCGCCATGGACGCGGACGTCGTTGTCGCGCCACATGGCGGCGAAGGCCGGATTGACCGCGCAAAGCTCGGCGGCCAGCTCGGCGACCTCCGACACGGCACCGGCGCGGGCGGCATCGGCCCGGAACGCGCCGACGACGAAGCGGGCCACGCCCTCCCAGTCCTCCTGCGCATCGCGGACGCGCGGGTTGGCGAACATCAGTCGCAGGATGTTCCGCTCCTTGCGCGGCAGCTTGCCATAGTCGGTCAGGACCAGCGCTGCCGCCCGGTTCCAGGCGACGACATCCCAGGTCGCGGTCTTGATGATCGCCGGGCTGGTCTCCAACGCATCGATCAGCCGCTGCAGGCGCGGCGTCACGCCTTCGGCCGGCTTGTAGCGGACCTCGGGCGGCCGGCCGAGGCCGAGCATGAACAGGTGCTCGCGCTCGGCCTCGGTCAGCATCAGCCCATTGGCGATGCGGTTGAGCACGTCCGCCGAGGGCGCGCCGCCACGACCCTGTTCGAGCCAGGTATACCAGGTCGGGCTGATGTTCGCGCGGCTCGCCACCTCCTCGCGGCGCAGGCCGGGGGTACGACGGCGCGTGGCGGGCAGCCCGAACGCGGCCGGGTCGAGCCGGGTCCGCCGATCCTTGAGATACGCGCCAAGCGGCTTGTCAGAGGTGATGGCCATGGTGATCCTGTTAGGCATTACACTAGGATACAGTCACTACTGTTACTGGATGATGGGGACTACGACATCGCGGGTCAACCACACAGGAGCATCCATCATGCGTGTCTTTCTTACCGGTTCGACCGGCTTCATCGGGTCCCATATCGTCCCCGAGTTGATTGGTGCCGGCCATCAAGTGCTTGGCCTGACCCGCTCGGACCGCGGTGCCAAGGCGCTCGCCGACGCCGGCGCGGTGGCGCATCGCGGCGACATCGAGGATCTCGACAGCCTGCGCGCCGGTGCCGCCGCCAGCGACGCGGTGATCCACACCGCCTTCGATCACAATTTCGCAAACTTCGTCGAGAATTGCCAGAAGGACAGCCGTGCCATCACGGCGCTCGGGTCGGCGGTGGAGGGATCGGATCGGCCGATCGTCATCACGTCGAGCACTGCCATGGGCTCGACCAAGCCTGGCGCGCCCGCGGTGGAGGACTGCTTCGACCCGAACCATCCCAACCCGCGCGTCGCCTCCGAACTGGCGGGACGCGCACTGTCGGAGCGCGGCGTCAACGTCTCGGTCGTGCGGCTGTCGCAGATCCACGACACCCGCAAGCAGGGCCTCGTCACCGACGTGATCGAGCTGGCCCGCAAGCAGGGCGTGTCGGCCTATGTCGGCGAGGGGCAGAACCGCTGGTCGGCAACCCACGTGTCGGACGCGGCGCGGCTGTTCCGGCTCGCGCTGGAGCGGCAAGAGGCCGGCGCGCGCTACCATGCCACCGCCGAGGAGGGGGTCGCGTTCCGCGACATCGCGCGGGCCGTCGGCGAGATGCTGGACGTGCCGGTCAAGTCGCTGAGCGAGGATGAGGCCAAGGCGCACTTCACCTGGCTGGCGGCGTTCACGGCCAAGGACATGTCGGCGTCGAGCGCGCTTACCCAAGCTCGGCTCGGCTGGCAGCCGAGCGGCCCCGGGCTGCTCGCCGACATCGCCGCGATGGCCCACGCCGATGCTTGACACCCTGGCACGCCACCGGATCGAGCGGGTGCGGCACGACACCCGCCGCCGCACCCTCACGGTCGACACGGTCACGCGGCTGACGCCGCACATGCTGCGGATCGGCTTCACCGGCGACCTGGCCGACTTCGTCAGCCTGTCGGCGGACGACCACGTCAAGCTGTTCTTCCCGGTAGCAGGCGAGGCAGATGCCATGCGCGACTATACGCCGCGCCGCTTCGACACCGAGCGGGGCACGATGACCATCGACTTCGCGCTTCACGACGCCGGGGTAGCGACGGCGTGGGCGATGGTCGCTACGCCCGGCGACACGCTGGCGATCGGCGGCCCGCGCGGGTCGGCGATCATCCCCGCCGACTTCGACTGGTACTGGCTGATCGGCGACGAGACCGCGCTGCCGGCGATAGGCCGCTGGCTGGAGGAGGCTTCTGTCCTCGTGCCGGTCACCACCTTCGTTGTCGTTGAGAGCTTCGCCGACATCCAAGCGGTCCGTAGCGACGCCGCCTGGACGCCGGTCTGGGTGCCTCGCGACGGCGTGAGCGACGATGCGGCGTTGCTGCAGGCGGCGATGGCGAAGCACGACATGCCGCCGGGTGACGGCTTCGTATGGATCGCGGCGGAGGCGAGCGTCGCGCGAGCCGTGCGCGGCTACGTCCTCGACGAGCGCCGCCACCCGCGCGAATGGATCAAGGCCGGCGGCTATTGGGTCCGCGGCAAGGCCGACGCCCACGACCGCATGGACGACTGAGCGCTCGACAGACCGCCGGCTGCACAGCAACGTCGCCGCTGCACGTCCAACGGGGAAGGTCATGGCGTCCGAGTCCAAGCAGGTCGTCCTGGCCGCGCTCACCGGCAACGTGCTGGTCGCCGCGTCCAAGTTCGTCGCCGCCGCGATCTCGGGATCGAGCGCGATGCTGACCGAGGCGGTGCACTCGTCGGCCGATACGCTCAACCAGCTGTTGCTGCTCTTCGGCGAGCGCCGCGGGCGCACGCCGCCCGATGCCAAGCACCCGTTCGGCTATGACGGCGAGCGTTACTTTTGGGCGTTCGTCATCGCGGCCCTTGTGCTGCTCGCAGGCGGGGCCGCCTCGATCTGGCAGGGCATACGCCAGCTGCAGCAGCTCCGCCCGATTGAGGCGCCGGTGCTCAGCCTGGTCGTGCTGGGGCTGGCCTTCGTGTTCGAGGGCAGCACGCTCGGCTTCAGCTATCGCGCCTTCCGGCGGATCGTGCGACGTCATCCCGGCCGGGGCCGGCCGGTCTCGTTGTGGCAGTTCATCAAGGCGACGCGCGACCCGAACCTGTACGAGAGCCTGCTCGAAGACTCCGCCGCGCTGATCGGTATCGCCATCGCCACGGTCGGCGTGGTCGGCAACGCGTATCTCAAGGTGCTGTGGATGGACGGGGCCGCCTCGATCGCGATCGGGCTGCTGCTGATCGCCGACTCCTACGTCATTGCCTACGCGACCCGCAGCCTGATCGCCGGCGAGTCGGCGGTGCCGGCGCTGCTGTTCGAGGTAGCCCAAGCCTTAAAGGCCGGCGGGTTCGAAGGAAGCTATACCGACCTCAAGACGCTGCACATCGGCCCGGACACGATCCTGACGACGCTGTCGGTGCCGGCAGGCGACCGCGCAGACCCCGCCCTCGCCGATCATCTCGACGCCATGCGCCGCTGCATCCAAGGCGTGGACGACCGTTTCACCCACGTCTTCTTCGATGTGCGATCGGCCCAGGCGTCGGACCGATGACCACCGCACCGGATGACACGCGCCGCCTGATCGGGGCGGAGACGTCCCAGGCCGTGTCGGCGCATGGGGTGGAGCTCGTCACCGACGGCTATGAGGAGGCCCCGCATCGTCACGCGCGGGCGCAGCTGATCCTGGGGATCAGCGGCATGATCACCTGCACCGTCGCGGACGGGTTGTGGATGGTGCCGCCCGGTTGCGCGGTGTGGATTCCCGGCGGCACCGAGCACAGCGTCCGCGCGGCCGGCAAGCTCGAGCTTTACATCCTCAAGGTCGACGAGGCGATCGCGCCGGACCTGCCGACGCAGGCCTGCACCATCACCGTGTCGCCGCTGCTGCGCGAGCTGGTCATCGAGGTCGCGCGGACCTCGCCCGCCTATGACGAGGCCGGCCCGGCCGGGCGGCTGATCGGGACGATGCTGGACCGGCTGGCGACCGCGCCGATCGAGCGGCTGCACCTGCCGCTGCCGTCCGATCCGCGGCTGCGGCGCATCGCCGACGCCATCACCGCCGACCCGTCCGACCGCTCGACCATCGGCGAGTGGGCGCGGCGCGTCGGCCTCAGCGAGCGGACGCTGTTCCGGCTCGTACCCGAACAGACCGGCATGACGTTCGGGC